>JAHJRM010000005.1 GCA_018830905.1 Nanobdellota archaeon | reverse complement strand
GCTCGCAATTCGTATGGGGGAAGTATCCAATTCGCAATTTCGCACGCGTTATCTATTTCAATTTCTCGCTACCACGGAATCGCTCACCCTAACAAATCACCCTCTTCTAAACTACTTGCTCGGCTTCGGCTCGCAATTAACAGGTAAAATCATACAAGTTCCACTTAAACTTTGAATTATCTTTGAATCTAATTGCTGGTTATCTTAGGATAAGAGTACATTTGTTCTCTATCATAATAATCCTTATAAAATTAGAACTCTTATTCGAAGGATGACTGACAAACCTGTTGTTCTTATGCCTGAAGATGTCCAGAGATTGCTTGGTAAAGATGCGCAGAGGAATAATATCCTGGCGGCGAAGATGGTTGCGGAGGTTGTTAAGACGACTCTGGGTCCGAAGGGGATGGATAAGATGCTGGTTTCTTCTGCAAATGATATTACTATAACTAACGACGGTGTGACGATTCTTGAAGAGATGGAGATTGAGCACCCTGCTGCGAAAATGATGGTTGAGATTGCTAGGACGCAAGAGAGCGAGGTTGGTGACGGGACGACGACTGCGGTGATGCTTGCAGGAAAGCTTTTAGAGAATGCGGAGAAACTTTTGGATAAGAGAATACACCCGACAGTTATCACAAAAGGTTATAGAATTGCCTCGGAGAAAGCTAAAGAGATTCTCCACGACTTGGCTTTGAAAATCACTACCGAGGATGAGGACGTGTTGAGGCAGATTGCTATGACTGCTATGACTGGGAAAGGTGCTGAGGATGCCAAAGAGATTTTTGCAGATATAGTTGTTAAGGCAGTTAGGCAGGTTGAGGAAAATGGATTTGTTGATTTGGATGACATAAAGATAGAGAAGTCTAGGGGTGAGGGAATTAGAGATACCGAGTTGATTCAAGGTATTGTTTTGGATAAGGAAAGAGTTTCTTATGATATGCCGAGCAGAGTTGCTGGCGCAAAAGTTGCGCTGATTGATTTTCCGTTAGAGATAAAAAATCCTGAGATAGATACTAAGATATCTATTACTTCGCCTGAACAGCTCCAGGGTTTTGTCGCGCAGGAAGAGAGGGCAATTAATGAAATGGTTGAGAGTGTTAAACGTTCGGGGGCTAACGTTCTTTTTTGTCAGAAGGGAATTGATGATTTTGCACAGTATCTTTTGTCTAAAGAGGGCATTTATGCTTGTAGGAGAGTTTCAAGAAGTGATATGGAGAAAATATCTAAAGCTACAAAGGGCAGAATCGTTAGCAATATAAATGAATTGAGCGAGGGTGTTATTGGAAATGCGGATTCTGTCGAGGAGATTAAGAAGGGAGGGGATGTTTTAACTTACATTAAAGGGTGTCGGAATCCTAAAGCAATTACAATACTTGTCCATGGTGGGACGGAGCATGTGATTGACGAGATAAAGAGAGCTATTACGGATAGTCTTGGTGATGTTGCTTGCGCTTTGAAATCTGGTTTGGTTGTTCCCGGAGGGGGAGCGATTGAGATTGAATTGGCGCGGAAACTCAGAGATTTTTCTCAAGGGCTTTCTGGAAGGGAACAATTGGCTGTAGAGGAGTTTGCTTCTGCTTTGGAAGTTATACCGATAACACTTGCGGAGAACGCGGGGATGGACCCAATTGATGTTTTGACGGAGTTAAAGTCTAGACATGATGCGGGGGAAAAGTATGCCGGTTTGAATCTTTTCACGAACAAGGTTGAGAACGCACTTGATGCTGGAATAATTGAGCCGTTGAAAATAAAAACTCAGGCGATTGATTCTTCGACAGATGTCTCTATTATGATTTTAAGAATTGATGATGTTATTTCTTCTAAGGATAAGAGTTCTGGGGGTTTTGGTGTTGGAAAAAGGAATCGGCTTGGGGAGTTTGAGTAGATACGCCCGTGCCAGGAATCGAACCGCGATTGCCATACGCTTCGGCTTTGCACTGCGAGGGTACAATCAAAGTGTTTCTCCGACATCCCGACAAGATGGAGCCTTCGGCTCCATAAACGCCCGTGCCAGGAATCGAACCTGAATGCCCCGAAGGGCTCCGCTTTCGAGGCGGATGCAGTACCATTGTGCCACGCGGGCTTTGCTATTAATTAAAGATTCAAAGATTAGTATATATTTTTAACTATCTTTGAAGGAATCCGCTCGGCTCCGCCTCGCAAATAACTAAAGACGTAACAATTAATATTTCATGATTTTACAGATTTAACTTTTCCTTAAGCGAAGAATTGAACAAAGCCAATTGTGAGCAAGACAATCGCGAGGCTTGCCGAGCGCTGAACCATCTTTCTAACATCTAACCTAACACACAGCTCGGCTCCGCACTGAATAGGGAACGGCTTCGTGAGGCTCTGAATAGAGGAGCTCGGCTCCGCCTCGCAATTAACAGGTGAAATCATACAAGTTATATTGAATTTTTTGGGTTAATTAAATTTGGCGGAGAAATCTGACAGAGTCGATTTCGGAGTTTTTAGAATCTCTCACTCTCGCTCGCAATTAATAAGAAAAATCATACAGGGTCGTGTTTATTTTTTGTTTGGTAAAGTTTAATAATCTTAAATCTTATTATTTTCTATGTATCGGGAAAAAGAGGTAAAAAGAGTTGAGAGGAAGTATCTTCCAGAATTTGTCTATGGGGGCATGGATGGAGTGATTACTACTTTCGCGGTTGTTTCTGGAGTCGTTGGCGCGGCGCTTAATCCTGCAATT
>JAHJRM010000047.1 GCA_018830905.1 Nanobdellota archaeon | reverse complement strand
GCTTTATCACAAAATTCTTATAAACTTACCATTCTTGTTTGAATTATGAACTTTTTATGGCGAGAGGTTTCTGAGAAGGAGCGGGAAGAAATAAAGGTCGAGGCAGAGAGAGTTATGAATAATTTTTCTAAGAAGCTTGAGCGAGTTAAGGGAAATCTTGTTGAGTCTCTTTCTGGCGACGAGGTTTTTGAGAGGGAAGAAGGGAAGGTGCCCTGTGCGGAGATTGATAGGGAGGTTATGTTTGGTAATGCTCCCAAGAAGAACGATGATTTTATTCTTGCAGAGAGGGGGGAGTGGTGATGACAACTGTAGAAAGAGTCCGAGAGTGTTTGCAGAAGATTAAGAAAGAGAATGGAAAGATAAACGCACTTCTTGAAATTAGGCCTGAAAGTGAGCTTTTGAAAGAGGCGGAGGAAATTGATAAAAAAATAAAGAGAGGGGAAGCTGGGAGACTTGCGGGAAAGGTTATTGTTGTGAAGGCGAATATTAATATTCATGGAATGAATGTTTCTTGTGCTTCTAAAGTTCTCGAGGATTACAGAGCTCCTTATGATGCAACTGTTGTTAAGAAGATTCGACAGGAAGATGGTTTAATTATTGGAATAGCGAATATGGATGAGTTTGCTGCCGGTTTTTCTGGAGAGACTTCGGCTTTCGGTCCTGTGAGAAATCCTGTAAATAATACTCTGATTACGGGGGGCTCATCGTCGGGAAGTGCGGCGGCTGTCGCTGCGGGTTTTTGTGATATGGCCTTAGGTTCTGATACCGGGGGAAGCATAAGGAATCCTGCGAGTATTTGTGGAGTGGTTGGTTTGAAGCCGAGTTATGGTTCTGTTAGTAGGTATGGATTAATTGATTTGTCTATGAGTTTGGATCAGATAGGTTCTTTGGCCTCAAATGTAGGGGATGTGGCTCTTTTGTTGAGTGTTATTCATGGAAGGGATGATAAAGATGCTACATCTATTGATTGTGGGAAATTGGATTTGAAAAAATTGAACAAGGCATCTGGAATTAGAGTTGGTGTATTAAATCTTGAGGGTTTGGGAGTTGATGAAATGGTTAAGGAACTGATTAATAAAAAAGTTGAAGAAGTTTCTTCTAAAAATGGGTGGAAGACTAAGGATGTTAATATTGAGAATATAGATCTTGCTGTTGAAACATATTATCCTTTAGTTTATGTTGAGTTTTTTTCTGCGACTCGTCGATTTGATGGTCGGCGTTATGGAAAGAAAATTGAAGACGTTGCTGGTCCGGAGGTTTTACGTCGTATTTTGGGAGGGGGCGAAATAACAAAGGCAGAGCACGAGGGGAGATATTATAATTCTGCGATTAGGGTTAAAGAGTTTATTAGAGCAGAGTTCTCTAAGAATTTTAAGAGTGTTGATTGTATTGTGAGTCCTGTTTTACCGAGGCTGCCTTGGAAGATTGGAGAAAAAATTTCTGTTGAAGATGGCTATGCGATGGATGTTTTAACTATTCCTTCAAATCTTGCGGGGAACTGTTCTATTTCTGTTCCCGTCGGGAAAATTGATGGAATTCCTGTGGGGATTCAGATAACTTGTGATAAGTTTAACGAAGAGAAATTATTGCAGATTGCTAAAGCTTTTGAGTAATCATTTTATTTTTTTCTGCTTAGCCTTAAATTAACCTAGTAAAATAAAGTTTAGTTCATGTTAAATTTATAGAGTTCTTTTGTATAGGATGTGGTGGATTTTAAAAGCGAGGCGGAGCCAAGTGTTATTCTAATTTTAAGGTAGTCTAATAAAATCAATATTGTTTATGTTAACTTAGGATTAGGGATGTATCCGAGCGTAGCGAGGGTTAATGGTAAAATTTATAAACTATAGTGTTCTATAGCATGGTATGGTAACTACAATACAAGTGAGTAATGAACTTTTAGATAAACTTCAAAAGATGAAGGTTCATAATAGGGAAAGTTACGAAGACATCATTTGGGATTTACTTGAGGACAGGATGGAGTTATCTGATGAGACTAAGGAAAGTATTGCGGAGTATGAAAAAAACTTGAAAGAGGGCGGTCTGAGTAAATTTCATAAGTGGGAAGACGTTAAAAAGGAGTTAAAATTGAATGTATGAAATTGTTCTTTCTGATAAAGCAAAAAGACAACTAAACAAATTGGATAAATCAGTTCAAGAGAGGATTGGTGCTTTCATTGAAAGGATTAAAGTGAGGCCTTTTTCATATGATCTGAAGAAGCTTCAAGGTACTCCTTATTATCGCACTAGAGTTGGAGAGTACAGACTCATCTTGAATATTTTTGGAGAAAAATTAATTATTCTTGTCATTGAAATTGGTCATCGGAAGAATGTCTATAAGAATTAATTTTTGAGAATTAAATTATTCTTCCCACCAGTCCAACCCTAAATTAACCTAGTAAAATCAGGTTAGGTTTATGTTAATATTAGGTGTGTTTTTTATTTACCGAGCGTAGCGAGGTGGAATTATTTCAACTTCTTTTCCAAGATTTCTTTTGTTTTCTTGTAGTCTGCTCTTTTATTTGTAGCTTCCATGACCTTTCCGATAAGGAAATTGATTGTCCCAGCATTTCCTGATTGATAATCTTTAACTGCTTGAGGGTTGTCTTTTATTGCTTTGTCGACGGCACTGTTTATCTCTTTTTTGTCGTCTATCTTTGAGTATTTTTTTAAATCTGTTTTTGGAGATGTGGATTTTTCTTTCCAACTTCTTAATATTTCACGAGCCTTTGGCTCGGAGATTATGTTTTTTTCGATTAGATTTAGGAGTTCTATGAAATGTGTTGGATTGATTTCTATTTCATCAAGTTTTTTCTTGTTGTAGTTTAGCACGCTGAAAAGTTCTTCTGTGACCCATCTGATTGCTAGTTTATGGGTTATTTTTTTGAGTGTTTTTTCGAAAAGTTCGACGATGTCTATATTCTTTGTTAGGATTTCTGCGGAAATTTTTGGTATTTTGTATTTTTTAACAAGCTTGGATAGTTTTTCCGAGGGAGTTTCTGGAATTTTTTTCTTCAGTGAGTTTATTCTTTGGGGTTTTATTGATATTTTTTTAAGGTCTGGATCTGAGATGAATCTGTAGTCTTGTGCCTGTTCTTTTGAACGCATCTTTTTTGTTAGATTTTTTGAAGGGTCGTACATTCTGGTTTCTTGGTCTTCTGGAAATTCTTTTAAATTTTCTTGTCTATTGACTTCAAAATCAATCGCGTTTTTTATATTTATTATTGAGTTGACGTTTTTTATTTCTACTCTTTTATAGTTTGATTTTTTTATTGAGACGTTTACATCAGCCTTTATCCCTGCCGTCGAGTTTAGTGCTTTTATGTAGCCCAAGGTTATGATTAGTTCTCTTAGCCAGCTTTCGACCTGTTCGGAGCTTTTGAATTCGGGTTCGGTCACTATTTCTATTAAGGGGATGCCCGATCTGTTATAATCAATTTCTCCTGTTTTGGGATTCCATGCTGCGGGGTCTTCTTCGAGGTGACATTCTGTTATATTTATGCCGAGGAACTTTCCTTTTTCTCCGATAGGTGTTGCATGAGGTCCAGAGAGTGTGTTTTGATATCCTTTAGGGAGGTCTGGCCAGGAGTAATGTTTTCTTTGCCAGGCGAGATTTTTATTTGGAGTGCATCCGAGGATGAGTGCTATTTGTAATGATTTGTCTATTGCCTCTTTGTTGGGATTCATGGGTTTAGCTCCTGGTTGGCCGGTACAGATGGGGCAGATGTTAACATTTGGTTTTGTGAGTTTTGCGCCGTGAATTGCCTTGCAGGAACAGAATAATTTTTCTTTGGTGTCGATGTAGCCATGGATTTCTAGACCTATTTTTGTGTCCATCTTT
>JAHJRM010000004.1 GCA_018830905.1 Nanobdellota archaeon | reverse complement strand
CAACTTTAGATTTATCGTCCCAGACGCAACAATATTTTGAACAGTAATCTTCGGCTTCGCCGTTATGTTAACATTAATTTTCTTCAATTGCTTTATCACAGCATCAATAACTTTCTTAACCTGTGCAACAGATTTAGTTCCAGTGCAAACAAGATTCCCAGAACTAAAAACGAGAACAGCAGACTTGGGCTCTTTTACTCTAAGAACCAAACCCGGAAAAGTCTCAGGATTATACTCCGTGTTGGGCTGCGTTCGAGCCAACTTCGTCAAAGGAATAGGTTTCTCGAGAGAAGTCGTCGCAACAATGTTCTGAATTTTATAACTACTATTGTCGGTCATTTACAAAATAGGAAAAATGTATTTATAAAGATGTTTATTCATCTCTTGTAAATATCATCATGATGCTTAAAAGTTTCAAAGGAAACAAAATCTGATTTCTTATCATAACTGAAAACCAAAACAAAATGTCCAATATGAACCCTCTTTGAATCTTTCATATTATATTTCAAATTTTTGTAAGATTCAATCGACTCTGAGTTAACTATTTCTCTAATCTTCCCAAAAATCTGTTCATATAATTGTTTGTCTTTCTTAAATAATTTAGAGAGAATCTTATCTAAATTCTCGCTTGTATTATAAGAATGCATTTTACATAGATTCTATATGTTTCCTCAATTCATCAATAGAATTAAAAGTAGGACCATGCTTCCCTTTTTTTATTTCTTTAAGCTCAGCCAAGAACTCTGGTCTCAATTCAGGTTCTAAAAAATTCTCGCCATAAAGTTTTAATATTAGTTGTGCAGCTTGAGATTTGTTTTTAAAGTTATATTGAGCTTTCACTATGTTGAGAATTCTATCCTCATTCTCATCCAAATCAATGATTGTCTGAACCATTATAATTCATAATGATTTATAACATTTATAAAGATTTCTAAAATCAGCCGTATCGCCAGTTCCTTTCTTAACAAAAAATTTAAATACTACTTACTACTACTTAATATTACAATGAAAAATGTAAGTTTAAAACTTGAACCAGGTTTTTTATCAGCAATAAACAAGATTATGAAAAAATATAATTACATGACAAAAGCAGAATTTATTCGAGAAGCTCTCCGTGATAAGATAAGAAATTTGGAAGAAAAGGAGATTCTTAAAGATAAAAATTTAATGGCTCAAATAAAAGCAAGTGAAAAAAATATCAAAAAAGGAAAAATAAAAGAATTCAAGTACTAATAAATTTTATGAGTTCCAATCGCCTCAATAATTACTAACTTCTCTTTTTCATCAATTGTATAGATAGCCCTTATATTTGAACCAAGCCAGCACGGACGAAATAAGCCTATCTTTGGGCAGGCGGAGAAATTCAGGGTAAGCAATAAATCAAGAGATATTCTGAACAGTTAAACGAGCTTTCCTTTTTACTTTTATTCCAAGCCTACTAAGATTTTCAATCAAAAAATCCAGGGCATTATAATTATCCTCTAAGGTTTTCGCACCAGTTAAAACCAGATTACCATTTGGAAAAATCAAGATTTCTACATTGGATTTAATGATTTTCATCTTGAAAAGATTACTCTGATTAAGATAATTTTTTGTATTTGGGAGCAATTTCATTTTCTTCAAAGGGGTAATTCAATGCCTAAAGAAGCGGAAGTGGTCACTACGAGAACTTACTGAAACGTATCTTGAGTTTATTTTAATTTTCATCATCCATATCTCCAATTCCTCTTCTGAGAATCATAATCTTTCTTCAACTCTTCAAGTGTGCTCACGCTGTTCGCACTTCTATCTGGACGCAAAGCAGTGAACCGAGGGAAACGCAGAGCAAACCCAGAATTATAATTAGGAGATTTCTGAATCTCCTGGTATGTAACTGAAACAACAATCTTAGGTTTTATCTTAACGGTTCTCCCACTCTCTTTCAAAAAATACGGCTTCAATTTCTCAGTAAGTTCATTGAAGGAAATATCTGCACCAGTATCTAATGTAGACTTCTCCTTTCGTTCGGCATCTTTGACGGACGAGGGCAAAACCGTAGGTTTTTCCTTGATTCCTGTTCCCATTTTTCCAACTTCCAAAAACTCTCCCTTCTTTCCCCTACACGAAAGAATAAAACTAGACAACCAACCACTCCTCTTACCTGTTCCATACTCCCCCCCGGTTATGACCAAATCCAAATCCTTTGACTCCGGTTTAATCTTCAACATATGCCCAACTCTACGACCTGGTTGATATCCCGCACTAAGATTCTTAAACATCGCCCCCTCCTGATTATCCCCTAAAGCCTTCTTGTAAAACGCCTCCGCCTTTTTCTCATCAGAAGTGATTATTTGCTTCGACGTAACAATCTTATAAGGATGATTCTGAACAATCTTCCTAACTAAAGCACTTCTCTTCTCAAACGGCTCACTCAAAAGAGACTTACCTTCATAAAACAAAATATCAAAAACAGTAAGCTCAACTGGAAGCTCATCTTGCAATTTCTCAATATTATACTTCCTCCTAATTCTCTGACTTATCTCCTGGAAAGGCCTATACTCTTTAGTCTTCTTGTTAAAACCAACCGCCTCAGAATCAAGAACAAAAGATTTCCCTTTAACATATTTCTTGATATAACCTACAATCTCAGGGAACTGATTTGATACATTTTCCAAATTTCTCGTAAAGAACATAATTTTCTCTCCGTCTTTATGAATCAACATTCTAAATCCATCATACTTGTACTCCACAGCACACGGTTTACCCACGGAAACAAAAGCATCCTTAATCGTGAGCGCCTTTCCTGCAAGCATAACTTTTATCGGTTTGCCCACTTCCAATTTCAGTTTATTGAATCCAGAAAGTTTCTTCTTCCCAGCAATATCAAAAACCGCAGCAATATCATTTGTCTTGTCAATAGCATCCTGAATTTTTTTAGAAGCGCCATCCTCCCTATTAAAAAATGCAGATGAAATAGAATCTCTTATTGTACTTTCTTTAACACCAATCCTCAAATCACCAATCAAAGTTCGAACAAGATAAAGTGCCTCAAGAGAAGATGCAGACGTCAAAAGCTCAGTAATAAGAGAAACTTTTTTACTAACAGTTCCCTTCCCAATCAATCTAGGGAGCCTCCTCAAATTATCAATAACCTTACTTGTAGTAAGAACCTGACTCCTAAGAGTAGACTGTTTTTTATTAGAAACCAACTTCTCCGCAACCTTCCCCAAATCACCAATGTTCCTCCACTCCTTCAAAACATCTTTCTCATTTATCCCCGTAGATTTTGCAATACACTTCAAAGCCAACTGATTACTTATCCCAATTTTCCTATCATCATATTCTGGATAAATATCCCCCATCAAAAGATAAAGCACATCTCTGTCACGCTCATCAAGCTGCTTCAAAAATTTAGAAAGAATCTCTATCTTCTCTAACCTCTTCGTCGTGCCACCAGCCTCTTCATAAAATTCCGCAAGTTTAAGATATTTCATACACACCTCTAAGATGATTCACAAAAGAACTATATGTTTTTAAGTTTGTCCATCACCACGTTCGTGAAATCAATATGAAACAGCCAATAAATAAACATTAATCTATATGATTTTACTAAGTTATCTAATCTGCCTTGAAGAAGAGACCGCTCGGCTCCGCCTCGCTTTTAAAATACATTAAATAAAAAAGAAGAACTTATAACTTTAAGAGAATAAATTATCTTATGGATTACAAAATTTATCAATCTCTCAGATTTAAACAAGAATTATCTAAATTTGACAAAGGTCTTCAAGATAGAGTAGAAAAAATTAAAGATGAACTTGTTAAGAATCCTTATTCTGGAAAACCATTAGGAGTAAATTGGTTCAGAGAAAAAAGATATGAAAATTATAGACTTTATTATTTAGTTTACGAGAATCTACAATCAGTATTTATGGCAGGGATTAGTAATAAAAAAGACCAGCAAAAAACGATTAACACAATAAGATTATTATTAGACTTCTTTAAACAAGAATTAGAAAATTTGATAAAAAGAGATAAATCTACCTGACCCTTTCAACTCTTCCTTCTTTAATATCCTTAAAACTCTCAATTAATTGCTTTAAAAGTTTAACATCTATATTTGCCTGCAATTTTAACTTTTCATATTCTTCTCGAGGAATTTTTACTATTTCTTCCATAATCTGATTAAAGATAAATGATTTATATACCTTATGCAGGAGTTATTTTTTCTTTCTGCCTCACGACGACGAGGCACTCGGCTCCCGCCTCGCTTTTAAATCCCTAAACATTAGAAACAAAAAACTCAATAAATAAACAAGAACACTAAATGATTTTACTAAGTTAATTTAAAATTCAGCAGTTAGATTTAGGGAGGGTTGGGTGGGAAACTTGGCTTCGCCGTGCGAAGTTGCGAATTGGGCGGGAACACTTTTTCTCTCCAAAAGAAAAATTACTTCCCTCTTCTCTTTCTCGCTCTCAAACTAGGCCTTACCTTAAGCTCTTTAGACTTAGTACTCAATCCTCTAGATTTCTTTCCAGCACTAGTCAATCCTCTGAAAGCCCTTCCTCTATTCCCGGGCTTTCTTATCCAAGAAATATTTGAATCGCTCTTTATCTCTGGCCTCTCAGGGTCAACAAGAATTACCTCATAAAAATAATTAATTCCGTCCTTTCCAATTAAATAAGAATTCAAAACTTCAAGATTAGTAAACTTCCTCGCTACCCTCTGCTCTGCAATCCACTTGTAGCTCATCCTAAGATTCTTTCTAGAGTGAAGTCTCTTACTCCTTCTTCCCGCATTTGGCCTATGTCTTTTGTGTCCTCCACGTCCAATTCGAATACGAACAACAACAAACCCCTTCTTATCTTTATATCCAAAAGCTCTAGCTCTATCCAATCTCAATGGTTTATCAACCTTAACAAAAACAGAAGACGCTCGCCACTCTATCATTCTCTCTCTAAGAACCTTCGCATCCGGCTTCTTCCACGCCTGTTTCAAATAATGATACAATCCGTTAACCATAGTTTACTGAGAAAAATTTGGTTTTTAAATCTTGCCTAACTAATAATCTCTAAAATTATTTTCCTTAAAGAATCAAATTTATCTCCGCTTATTTTTCCAATCTTCTTAAAAAAAATTCCCTTATCAACTCTTAAGATATTCTCACATTTGATACAACATTCAGTCAACAACTTCCCTTCAACCAAATCTTTATTCGCCAACCTCAGCGCATACTTATCCTTAGAAATATTAGAAGTCACCCCGACGACCAAAACATCTTCAGAGAACTCATTAAAATTATTATTACTAATAATAACCACCGGCCGAACCTTCCTTCCTTTTTGATCAGAAAAAGGAAATGGAACCAAAAACAAATCTCTCTGACTAATCGTTATATTTGCCCCAAACTTCATCGTCTTTTTTATTGCCCCAGACTTTTTCCATAGATTTCTGAGCAAGAACCATCCAACCCGCCTTCTCTTTCCTCACAGAATCAAGTCGCTCCATTATAAGATTTCTGATGAACTCCGACTTAGAAGGATAATTCTTCTCTCTTACAAATTCGTCCAGATATCTAGACTCATCCTCAGGTAATTTAATTGTAATTGTTTTCATAGTAATCCTAAGAGATTACTATTTTTAAATCTTACTTACAATGATTATTTCAAAAGCATCCCAAAATGTTTTGATAACCGCTCCTCCTTGCCTAGTTTCTTGGCTTAGGGAGTGCAGGGGGTGGAAAGATTCTCTTTCTTAGGGGCGGTGGTCAGGGACGTAAAGAATTGAGTAAGAGGAAACCAACTACTTCAATAAGTTATTAAGTCTAATTTTAAAACCATCAAAAACCTTTCTCTTCTTCTCCTGACTTAAATGAAAAAGGAACTTAGAAATCATCTTATTAGAAATAGTAAAAATATAATTCAGTTTAATAACACTATCTCTTAGTGCGCCATCTTTTTTCAGTAAAGGAATTCCTTCCATATTACGATTACTTGTTATGCCTGCAACCACAACATTCCCATGCTCTTCAAACAAAACAAGAGCAGGTCTTTCCTTAATCTCAAATGTATCAGAAAATTGGATTTTCGCAAGAATCACATCTCCAGAATTAAGCATTATTCCAGGCCTCATCATCTTCATTATCCCAAAGCTCTTTCATTTTTTCTTGTTGAATTTTGTGGAGAAATTCATCGTACTGATTCTTATCCCGAACAGATTTCAACACACAAATTAAATGCCTAATTAATTCATCATAAGTTTGTCTAGGATGTTCTTTAATCTCATTAAGAGAATCTAATAAAGATCTATCGACCTGAATTGTAGTTCTATGTTTCATACATAGTGAGACATAGAGAACTATTTAAACTTTCCGCAGCGCCGAGCAACAGAAAAAAGGCAAGGCGCTGTTTTATTCAGCGTCGCTGTTTCCCTTTTCTGTTCAGCGCCGAGTTTTTGAGCGAGCGGAGCGAGCGTTACTGCTTCAAAGACTTCTTCAGTGTTTCAATCGACGCGCGGAGTTCTTCAAGCTGTTTTGCATTCCTTAATTCTCAATACTATAAAAATTGATTAGAGAGAATATAATTATAAATAAGATTTCTTTTAGAAGATTATGAAAAAGTTCAAGATTATTTTTGATAAGGTAATAATGAAACAGCTTAAAAAAACAGGTCAAAATAATTTTCTTAAAAAAATTCTCACAAAAATCTTTGATAAAATAGAGGAGTTAGGGCCACGAGCAGGAAAATTAATTGATTCCAAACTTCACATTTATGAGATAAAACTTAAGCATCCTCCATTAAGATTATATTACAAACATAATATTTTTACAAATGAGATATATCTTTTTGAGTATGAAATGAAAACATCTGAAAAGAAACAAAAAAAGACAATTGAAAAAATTAGGGAATTTCTATTAAAATCCTAAATCTTCTCTTGTAAATTTTTCTCCTGCAGAAAGGTTTTCTTCAAATTCTAAAAGTCTCTTATATACTGAAGAATTTCTAAGAAAATTAATTTCCTTTTGGATTTGTTCTAACTTTTCCTTAGGGATTGTTATTAATTCCATATCGCCTTAACTAATTTAGATTATTTAAAACTTTCTTCGGCGCCGAGTTTCGGGTTGGGCAGGTGAGGTAGGGAAAGAATATTTACTTCAAAGAATTCTTCCAGCAACATCTCTTTGAAGACTATCAAAAAAATGATATGCCGAAGGAGACCAATCTATTGCATAGCTCATTTTTCAGAGAAAAATTTCTTCTTAATTTCTTCATGGGACACATATTCCGACCTGGGAATTTTCCGAGCTTTTTCGAGCTCTTTCTTAGCCCAAGAAGTCAATTCGCCTTCAGAATCAATTTTATCAATAGACAGAACTCTCTTAATTAATGCAACATCTTCAATTAATCTTTTTATATCATCAGAATTTAATTTCAATTCTTCCATAACCAATTTGAGTTTAGCAATTGTTTAAACCTTACTTCAAAGCATCCCAGAACGTTTTAATAATCACCCCTTGCCTAGTTTCTTGGCTTTGGGCGGGTTTGGTAGCTAAACTCCCTTGGCTTTGGGCGGGCTGGGCGGGAACGCCTTGTCCCGACGCTGTAATTTCTTTTTCTTCCAAACCATCAACTCTTCCAGCAACATCATCAACCATCTCTTCTCCAAAAAACAAAAGTTTTATATAGTTATACAAGTATGTATACCTATGCCACAAGCAGTGTTAAAAAGAAACATTTTGCATTATCCACAATTAGATACTATCCTAAGAACGGAAAATTTTATTAGAGAAAATTCTGGGGAGTATAAAAAAAAATCTCTTTGGGAAGCCTTACCAAAAAAAATGATCTACCAAACTTTTTGTGTAATCTTTGATTATCTTTTAGAATCCGGAAAAATAGCTCAAGATAAAGAAGGGCATGTCATATGGATCTGGAATCCAGAACTAGTTCAAAAATACCTGAAGAAACCTAATTTAAGTTGGAGAAAATGAGATCAGAGATAAAATTTGCAGATGGAAAAGTTCAGAAAAATTTTGAAGAGCTAAGAGATTCAAAAACAGAAGATAAGAAATTACACAAATGGATCTGTCAAGCCTTTGAAAATTTAGAGGAAAATGGTTTTAGTGGAATTAGAATACAAAAGAAATTAATTCCAAAAGTTTATTTAGAAAAATATGGGATTGATAATCTTTGGAAATACGATTTACCTAAAGGATGGCGTTTAATTTATTCCGTAGCAAACGGAGAAATTACAATATTATCAATAATTCTTGAATGGATGAGTCATAAAGATTATGAAAAAAGGTTTGGATATTAGAATTCTATTTCTATGTAAAATATTTTCAAATTAAAAAATCTCCAATCGCTTCAAAGCATCCCAGAACGTTTTAATAATCACCCCTTGCCTAGTTTCTTGGCTTTGGGCGGGTTTGGTAGCTAAACTGCCTTGGAGTTGGGTGGGTGGGAAGTAGTGAATGTTGTAACTTTGCAGAACAATCATTACTTTTTCTTGTGATACAAATCCAAAATAAAAATACAATTCTTTTCTTTAAAGTAAGCATAGGAAAGCCTAAACGGTTTTATATAAAGTTCTCGGGTTCCTTTTCGATTATATTTCATCGGCTTACCTACAGAAGGATTCTGCTTTAATTTCTCAACCTGTTTTATAATTCTCTCTTTAAGAAAATTATCCTTAATTTTAAAAAAGACTTCTTTAAATTCTTCAGTAAATGAAACTCTCACCATTTTTTCATTTCATTAATAAAGTCATCAAAGTCCATAGTTGTACATTCTCCCTTCTCAATCTGCTTCCAAGCTTCCTCAGTTCTCTTAGCAAATTCAAAATCTTCCTTAAAATTTTCATCAGCTTTAGAAGCCCTCTTAAGAATAATTCTATCACCATCCCTAACCAATATCATCTTTTCACCTTCTTTCATTCCATATCTCATACTCTGAGGAATAACAATTTGTCCTTTCGAACTAAGCCGAGTTATCTCAAAATCCATAGTAAGACCAATCTTACTTAGTTTATAAATTTTCCTATCTCACAGCATCCCAGAACGTCTTAATAACTGCCTGTTTTGAAGTAACCTCTCCAGTTCCAAGGGTGGGCTGGGCGAGCGACTTCGTGGTAGAGAAGTAGTTTAATCCGATTCCTCGTGCGAAGTGGGAGTAGAGCGACTTCGTGGTAGAGACAAACTCTCTATCAATATCTCGTGCGAAGTTGGGAGTAGGGGGAAAAAGTCAGACTTTTTATTCCTTCAACTTGCGCCTTCGAATTATCAAGTTGTACCCCTGATTTTTATTCTCCTAAAATAAAAGAAACAGGATTCCAACAAAGGCTGCAGATACATTAAAACTACTTCTTGACAAACTCCACATTTTCCATGCCTTCAAATTCTTTATCCCCTGTAAGAAATTTCACACCAAGTTCTTTTGCCTGGATATAAGATACACAATCAGTCATAGATAGTTTTTTCTTTTTGTTATTATATCTAAATTTCATCGCTTCTCTTATAAGACTTGGACTCATACTAACCAAGAATCTTTCATATTTAATTAAATATTCATCAACATTAGGATAATTATCTCTTATCAAAACATAACACAATTCAGAAAAGATAAATGTGTTCAGGATAACTTTACTATTGATATAAGGCAAATAATTCTTGTTGCCTTTGATTATTTCAATTAAAGCATAAGTATCAAATAAAAACATTTTAAAATCCACTATCTAGTTCATTATCAATTTCTTTCATAAGTTTATCTGTTGATTTCTTAAATTTAAATGTGCCAAACATCTCCTTCAATACATCTTCTTTATTTTCTTTTCTTAGCAAAAGAATAATTTCTTCTCCTTCTTTAATTCCTGAACTCTCAATATCTTTCTGAGGTACTACTACTCCAAAAGAATTTCCCCACTTTCTTAACTTAGTTTTTATCTCCATCATAATTATATTGTATAATTAAAGTATTTAAATCTTTATTTCAAAGCATCCAAAAAGGTTCTGATTAAATTTTTCTCAGATATTTTTTCATTAGTAGTTTCTCTATTTCCATTTCCTGTTTCCCAGGGTGGGCGGGTGGGGAAGTTCCAGAGTATCCCAAAGCCTCAATATTCCCTGAAATCTCTCCAACCTGCTCCTTTAAGTCAATTATTTTTTGTAAATTCTGCCTCTTTTGTCAAGAATTCTAACAATAAGAATTTTACTCTTAAAATCAACATCAACCAACGCCCTATAATCTCCAATTCTTAATTTGTAATCTCTGCCCTCGTGATGCTCAAGATATCTAAAAGGATTTTTAGAAACATCTTCAAGTTTTTCTAGAATCCTTTTAACAAGATGCTTTTCGAGATTTTTTAGAAATTTTCTTGATTGAGAATTATATTCGATTTTAAACATCATAATCCGAGCTCTTTCTTCAGCTCTTCATGTGAAGTTACTTCTTTTTCCAGTCTTGCTTTTTGAAGTTCTTCTTTCGCCCAATCGGTCAGCTCTCCTTCAGAATCAATTTTATCAATAGACAAAACTTTCTTGATTAATGCGACATCTTCAATTAATCTTTTTATATCATCAGGATTTATGCTCTTTGTTTCT
>JAHJRM010000046.1 GCA_018830905.1 Nanobdellota archaeon | reverse complement strand
GGCGCAAGCAAAGAGTTAGATGACGTTCTTAAGAAGTTAAAAGAAATGGGCAAATAATATTATTTAATCTAATTGTCTAGTAGCTTGGTGTTCATAAAAATGAGACCCTGATTCTGGAGTATCTCTTCCATTCCCTTCTTTATCTTTATGTTCTCCCATGAAACACGCCTCCCTTGGAATGAGTGTGGTGCTTTCAGAAACTTCTTTATCATACAAATCCTGAGCTCTTCTAAGTGTTTTTGATGAATCTACTGTGGCAAGAAGTTCATCGTAACCTGCAAACTCCCTATCATCAATGTCTCTGTAGTATCCAAGTAATTTTAGCGCCTCATCTTCACCAGACACTACCCTTAAAGTTTTTCTCGCTTGCTCAATGCTAAGACCCTGAGCAACAAAAGCTAACTCTAAATCTGACGGACCTTCATTCATCTCTTGGTCGAATTCTCTAGGACTTAAACTTGCCATGCATACTATTGAAAATTATCATTTAAAAATCTAACTATTAACAAAATTTATTAACCTCTTTTTTCTTTATTGAACATGAAGACAAAAAACAAAGTATTTATTTTCTCACTGTTTCTAATCTTAATATCCATAACACCAACTCTTCTCGCCATAGAAACACAATTCACAAAAGAATCAAACATATTTGATCAAGGAGAAACTCTTATAGCAAAAATATCTGGGAACTTCGTTGACCGAATAACTACTGAGAACACTCTCTTTTATCAAGACCACATAAGAATCCCCATAACTTATGATGTCAAGAAGCTAAACGATGATTTTTACATTTACGCTCTGCTTATAGACAAACCATCTGGGAATTATTCTATAAGAATAAACGACGTAGATTACATGGATGGGCTAAAGACAACAGATGCAGAAATAAGAATGAACTTCACGATAACCTCAGAAACAGCAGACTTTTATGTAACTCCAGGAGTTGTTGAATCCAATGATGATTTTTCTCTCGAGTTGAGAAGCTTGGGTGGAGCCACAACAAAAATTGATATTGACAGTCAAGACGCATTTACACACAACTCTTCTGTAGAACTAACCTCTGGAGGAACAAAGAATGTAAATTTTTTCATAAATGATTCTGAAAAAATACTAAGAGAAATCATATTAAGTTCTGAGGGTACAACCTATAATGTTCCTGTACTTGCAGGAAATCCAAACACCCCTCCCTCGAATAAAGAACTCTCATTTAAGTTTGAACCAAATAATATTGAAGTCTCTCTCGCAACAAACTCCGAAGCAACACGAATAATATATCTTGTAAATAATAACGATGAAGATATAGAAGACGTATTCCTCTCTCTTTCAAGTTCTCTAAAAGACTATGCAACAATAACCCCAAACAAAATAGAAAACCTGAAGGCTGGAGAAACAGAAAAAGTAGAAATTTTATTCGAATCTTCTGAAATCTCTGCAAACATTTCGGGGGATATAATAGCATCATCAAATACCTCAACAACTTATCTCTCAATCTCCCTAAGTTTCATCCCAGATTATGTTCCTTCAGAGGATGAAGAAGACACTGAAAGTATTCTAACGACTTGTTCACAACTAGGAGGTTCCATCTGTGGCGACGAAGAAAGATGTAGTGAAGAAACTCTACCCACCAAAGACGGACTTTGTTGCCCTGCATCTGGAAGTTGCGAAGAAATCAAAAAAAGCAACACCGGAAAATGGATTGGTTGGGGAATCATACTACTTGTAATTGTGTTCCTAGCTTACTTCTTCAAGAAGTACAAAAAAGCAAGACCAAGTAAAGATTTACTTTCTATGGCAAAAGGTAAGAATTAGTTTTTTAGCTCGCTACATTCACAATTTACCTGGCTTCGCATCGGACTATGTCACGATGCTTCGCTGAAAGATTAATAAGCCAGAAAATAAACATGAACTTGTATGATTTTATTTTGTTAATTTTAATTTAATTGCCGAACGCAGCGAGGCAGTAGTTCCAAGCGAACGCAATGAGCAAGTAACTTTTCCTTTGATAACTAACTCTTACTCTTCCTCTTCCCAAACATCTTGCTGGAGTTGCATCATTGGCGTAACGCTTTTAGGAACCTCTCCCCCTAACTCTTCAATTTTTTTCAAAAGAACTTGCTTCTCTGTTTGCATAACTCTAGAAATTTCATCATACCCGTGAAGTCTTCTAATAAGCTCGTTCAGAACATCATTGAAAATATTACTGGTCATTGCAAGCAAGTGTGGTGTAAGAATCTCGAGATGTGCAGGCATATATTTGAAAACAAGATTTGTAAGGGTCGAGATGTCATCAACCTCTAGCTCAATCTCTGCAAATGTAGAATAAAACTCTTCTTGGTCTTTTATCAACGCAGGCTCCTTCACATCCTTAGAAGTCAGAGAAACACCCTTCTCCCTCCCAATCTTTTCAACAATCCTATGAAGACTATCAACAAGATGCTCTGCCGGTTTCCCAATTATGTCTAGAATAAAAACTGCTTGTATTTTTGTTTCGTCAACCATTTAAATCTCCATAAACTCGCTTTTATATCTCTTCTCCCTGATTCTTTTAACAATCAAAAGAGAAACTATCAAAATCGAGAAAGCAATGAGTCCATAAACTGCGTAACTCTCTCCTGTTTTTTTGGAATCGCCATCACTTTTTATATCTTTTGGGTTCAAGTTTATTGTTTGAAATGCCAAGGGCTCTATTTGGTCTGCTGCTACATGAGAACTATCATCCATCAAGTCACCATTGCCATCATCATCTTTCTCACCTACCTCATCTCTTTTCTCTTCCCTTTCGAGCTCTGCCTCTTCTGAAGGCCCTTCATCAACAAAATTTCCAACACACGCAAGCCCCTGAGATTTTATATTACTAAGCGTAACCTCTCCAATTCCATTAACACCAATTAAATCATCAAGCGTTTCAAATTCATTAGTCTCTCTATAATCAATAATTGCCTGAGCCTTTGCAGGCCCAATCCCGTAAAGTGTATCAAGCTCAGAAACCGATGCAGTATTAACATCAACTTGCCCAGAACCACATAAAGCAGAAACACTTCCAATCAAGAATACAATCCAAAAAAACAAAACAGCATTCTTCATGAATAATCTCAGCAAGAGATAATTTTAAGGTTTATTGTACTTCTCACCATACTTTTCCTTGAAGTCATCATACTTGATTTCTATTTTTCTACCATTCTGAACCGCCCGCGCAATCCAGATTTCAGAGAAAACTCCCTTCTGCAAATAGAACGCACACTTCTCTTTCTCTTCTTTAGACAAAAGTCCATTCACCTTAACCTCAACGCCAATAACACTATACAATCCACTATGAACCTGTTTAATTGAAATAAAATCGGGGAATCCTGTACCGATAACCATCGCCCTACTAAACGGATTATATTTCCTCTTTGCCATAACAATCTCGCCTTTTTCCAAATCAATATTATTATTCCATTTATCAACAAATCTTCCCTTCTCTTCGAGGTCTCTCCTAACCTTCAACTCAAACTGCGAGCCCTTCGCCCGGGAAGTCTTACCCCTCTCAATATCACTTTTCTTTTTAGATGTCGGAATTCCCCGCTCATCCCAGGAAACTTTATAATTATCTGAATCCCCCGCCTTCTCAATCATCTCCATAATTTTCTCTTTATGTTCCTTGTTCACCTTTTCCATTTACCAACAAATTCAAAGAACTATAAAAATATATTTGATGTAGCAACAATCAAAAAAATAAATGAACAATAATTAACGTGATTTTACTAAATTAATTGCGAGCACCGCGAGCGAATTTTATCATACCTTTCATAGAAAATCAAATTTAACTGAGCCTTCGGTGACTTCCCTTAAGCCCAATGTTACAAATCCCGCGCCTGTAACGTCCTTCTCCCATTCGCCTTGGCGCGCTTTATAGCATCCACCAAAATCTCTTCAGTTTTTCTTTCAAGTGCAGTTTCAACTTCATCAGCAACACTAGAAATAGCATTCTCTTTATCCAACTCTTTCACAACCTTCCTGACATTTGACTTTACTATGAGTACCATTAGATATTATCACGGCCTCCACTTATATACCTTATCGTGATGATTAAAATAATAAATTATAATCTTCTGATTTTTATGATCAATCTTAAAAACAAGAACAAAATTTTTATCGATATGAGTTCTGTTAAATCCTTGCAATGGTTTTCTAAGAAATTTATATGAATGCTTCGGGTTTTCCATAATATCTATTATCTTTTTATTAATTATATCAAGAAGATTTACATTCTTAATAGACAATTTACGAAATATTTTATCAGCCTCTTCTTTTATCTCTAAAGCATACATTTTATTTTAATTTATATCTCTTTGCAAAATTATTAACAGGTATGCTCTTTTGGTTCTCTATTTTTTTTATTTTCTCTATAAAATCAGATTTTAATTCCGGTTCATTCTCATCTTCAGAATATTTTTTTATTATGAAATCTATTGCCTCTCCTTTGTCCTTTAGACCAAATCTAGCTTTAACTATATTCAATATCCTATTAGAATTCTCATCTAAACTTATCAATGCAGTTACCATTTTTAGGGATTATTACGTCTTATCAAAACTAAGTCGGACTTATTTATAACCTTTTTGGTTACTCAAGCCCAACATCTCCCTTTATGTTCCTAATACCCTCAATAGCAATTTCAAAGAATTCATTCAAGGATAATCCAAGATTCTCACACTCTCTAATTATTTCTCTATCCACTTTCGCAGCAAACGCTTTGTCTTTAAATTTTTTCATCAATCCTTTTGCCTCCATATCATTAATTTTCTTTCCGCGCATCAATGCATACGCATGAATCAAACCTGTGACTGTCTCCGACGCTGCCAACGCGTGCTGAACCTTTTCAGTTCTCTTCTTATCTTTCATGTGTGGAATTTCTTCAAACCCATATCCATGAGACAAAACAGTTTCAATAAAATCATTGTCAAAACCAGCACCCTTCAAAATTTCCGAAGCTTTTGTCAAGTGAGTTTCAACTTTTTCTTTTGTTAAACTCCAATCAACATCATGAAGAAGCCCGAGCATAGCCCAGTATTCCTCATCTTCTCCAAGTTTTCCTGCTAATTCTTTCATAACAGCTTCACTCTCAAGATAATGGTTCATATCATTCTCCTCAGAATTATGCTTAATTAACTCAAGTGCTTGCTCGCGGGTCATTGGCAAAGATGACATTTTAATTTAAGATGAAATTAGTCAGAACAATGTAACCATCAACGACAATGCCTATCAGGCTTATCACAATAATTGTCCAACCTTGCATTTTTAATTTTTTTCTAACTGAGAGCCCTATAAGAAACAATATAAGGAATCCAGGAAGCCCGAAGAGATTAAAGAATTCTGGTTCAAACATTTCACTTCACCCCTTTCTTCTTTCCTTCCTCTTTCATAAAAGGAAATAGAATTACATCTCTAATAGAATCTTGTCCGGTCAGAAGCATTACCATCCGATCAATCCCAAGACCAAGACCTCCCGTTGGAGGCATCCCCTGTTCGATAGCGTTAACAAAATCTTTATCGTAAGGATGTGCCTCATCATCTCCTTCAGACAGCGCTTTCTGTTGTTCTTCAAGCAAGGTCTTCTGTAAAATCGGATTGTTCAATTCAGAGTAGCAATTTCCTAACTCAGCTCCCATGCAAAACGGCTCGAACCTTTCAATCAATCTGCACATTTTATCTTTACGATGTAGTTTACACAATGGAGTCGTCTCAAGAGGATGATCTATGATATGTATTGGCTGCTCAATCTGTTCCTCGCAAAAATGCTCGAATATACTTTGCACATACCATCCCCAAGAATCCCCTTTCTTTTCAACATGATTCTTCTCCATAAATTCAATAAGCTCTTGATCAGACATTTTCTCAACATAAATCTTAGCATACTTCTTTACTGCCTGAGTCATAGTCATTCTTTTCCACGGTGCCTTAAAGTCAATTGTCTTACCCCGATACTCAACCTTCGTAGAACCATTGACCTTCTTAGCAACATACTCATAAAGACCCTCGAACAAATCCATCATATCGTTATAATCTGCGTAAGCTTGATAAATTTCCATCATCGTGAACTCAGGGTTGTGCCATCTGTCAATTCCCTCGTTCCTAAAATTCCTCGCAATGGTAAAAACTTTATCATACCCTCCAACAATAAGTCTCTTCAAATAAAGCTCTGGAGAAATCGACAAGAAGAGATTCATGTTTAACGAATTTAAATGTGTCTCAAATGGCTTTGCACTAGCGCCACCATAAACTATCTGCAAGTATGGCGTATCCACTTCTTGGAAATCTTTCTTTACAAGATACTCTCTAATCGCATTAATAATTTCTTCTCTTTTATCAAAAACGTTCTTCACCTCAGGATTCATAATCAAATCGAGATACCTCTTTCGATATCTATCCTCTTTATTCTGCAAGCCGTGCCACTTCTCCGGCAGAGGTAAGATTGATTTTGAAAGCATCTGAACCTCTTTCACAAGAATTGATTGCTCACCAGTTTTAGTCTTAATTATTTTACCTTCGATGCCAATAATGTCCCCCATATCAACATATTTCTTAAAAAAATCAAATTCCTTCTTCCCAGTTTCTCCATCCTGCAATACAATTTGAACCTCTCCAGTACTATCTCTAATTCTAGAAAAAGAAATTTTGCCCAAATCTCTCTTAGTCATAATCCTTCCAGCAGTCTTAACACTAACACCAAGCTTAGCTTTCAAACAATCATTTGCAGAATTCTTTTTATCAAAACTATGAGGATACGGATTTACCCCGTTACTTATCATTTCCTCGACCTTCTTTATTCTCTCACCAATTATCTGTTCTTCACGACCCATCTTTGATTCAGTAAAGGCATGTTTAAATAATTTATCAAGATAGTTTTTATGCAATTAATTCTACGCTTAATGGTTAAATTGATATATTAATTTTAATTTACGAAGAAATCTAACGAAGTTGATT
>JAHJRM010000045.1 GCA_018830905.1 Nanobdellota archaeon | reverse complement strand
GCCCCGACCGGGATTCAAACCTGAAAACAACCAACGGTTTTTTTCAATTTTCCCTTTTTGTTTAAACCGATTTGTCCGAATACCGGGCAGATGAATTCTTATCTCATGTATCAATGACGAATCCATCTGCGAAACGCCCCGACCGGGATTCGAACCCGGGTCACAGCCGTTCTCCAAGGTGGCTTGCATTGAGATGCTAGGTCCTATTCTCTCATCGAGATTAAACCACCACTTGAATTGAGAGGGCTGCATTCTTGGCCTCTGAACTATCGGGGCTCGTATGGGAAACTACGTTTCCCCTAACAAGTCACCCCTTCCTTTTGGGAAAGGGAGCCAACGAAGTTGGAACGGGAACCAAGGTTCTCCTTATCAACCTCTCCTTTAGGTTAGGACTCAAGGCTGATTGGAAATCCCGGTTCAACTAACAATCTGAAGACAAAATCCACATTTAAAAATTATACTAAACAGGTAATTTCAATAATCTATCGTCTACTAACAAAAACTCCTAATAATTTTAAGACTTAATTTTATCAAAGCGAAAAACTAGACAGAGTCAGTTTTGAGTCAAACAATTGCGAGCGTCAGCAAGCTCAATAATCCCTAGAAAAAATTAACCAACATTCTCAAGAAGCTTTTTCACATAATTCATAATCACAGTACACTCTTCTTTCGAAAATCTAGCTTCAAAACAACTACTAATCTCTAAAGATTTGCACCTCCTAACAATAAGCTCCCCTTCAGAAGTTCTTCGCGCCTCATTCTCTCCATCAAGTGAAACAAACCTATTATGAGAAACGCATAATAATCTTTGTAAATGAACAAGAGGTAAAAGAAATGGTCTCTGCCTTCCAAGGTGCTCACCATAATTAACAAGACCTCCATACTCCAATCCACTAGGCATAGAAGAAAGACCTTCATCCAAAAAACCCTTTACATAAAGCTCACCCTCTCCAAACCGGAGATACACGCTTCCGTCCTCGACAGCAGCAACAAGGGTCATGCTAAAAACAAATCATAGATATACTTAAACATTATGAAACTTAAGAATAAAAGTTAGTTTTATAAATATCTAAAATCTATTAGAAACATGAAAAAAGATGGTAAGAGAAATTTTCTAGTCTTGGAAAGTAAAAAAGGTCTGTCCGAAATCGTCGCAACCCTCCTTGTAATTCTCCTCGTTATCATCGCAATAGGAATCATTTGGGGAGTTCTAAGAAATGTAATCTCAAGCGGTTCAGAAGAAATAACTTTCAGCGGACTCACACTGGATCTAAAAATTACTAGAGCATCTGTCATAGAAGGAGTAACAACAATCAGCGTTAGAAGAAATGCCGGTAGCGGAGACGTTTCAGGATTAAGATTTGTATTCTTTGATGGAGAAAACAGTCAAAGTGTAGACAGAACCACTTCCCTCTTACAAGGAGAAGAAAAAACATTCACAATCACAGATGAAGAGATAACAGGAGTAGAAAACGGGTGGACAATATCTGTTGCTCCAATATATCTAACAAGCTCTGGAGCTGATGGTATGGGAGGCGTAACTCACGTAGTGATTCTTGGACAAGTAACTCCTGCAATCGGTGGAGGAGATGGAGGAGGAGATGTATGTGGAGATTTAGTATGTCAAGCATCTGAAACAGAGCTAACATGTCCTGAAGATTGCAGTCCAGGTGAACCACCAGGAGCAGCCTGTATAATAGACGACGACTGTCAAATAGGATATTCCTGTGTAGCAGAAGTCTGTAGCGAAACATGTAACTACAATCCCGTTGAAAGTATTTGTGATCGCCTAGGAACATACCAATGTGGTTTAGTAACAGTCTGTGGACAATCTGTAGATTGTACTGCAGTTCTTGGGGAATGTGCCCTCGGGGAATACTGTAGCGTCAATACTTGTACAGCAGACACAATCACGAACACCGGGACAATTGAAGAAGTCTTCACAAACGCAGAACCGTTCCAGCTACTTAGTGCAGATATACCCAACATAGCAGTCCAAAATCTTCAAAGGAAATGGATCAGTTTCGTAGACCTTGTAATCTGTAGACAAATATCTTTCCACGGACCCGTTCCAGAAGGAACAGGATATTACTTAAGACTTACAGCAACCGCGCCAGGAATCGTTGAAGATGTAACAGTTTATAACGTCTGGGAAAACAGCGAGTGCGGCGGATATTATAGTTAATTCTTTTTTTTTAGAATTGTCTTATCTAGGAGACCAGTGAGGAGAATGGCATTCGGAACTTTCGTCAGTCAGTTGAAATCTATTAGAATTCTGAAGGTAATTCATTATCCAAATATTAGCGTTACCATTAAGCCTTTCTTTACTCCTATAAGTAATCCATTTTCCATCTGGAGACCATGAAGGATGATAATCAATCTGAGTTGGACTATCTGTTAGATTTACTGCACCAGAACCATCTATGTTCTCTACCCAGATGTCAGGAAGTTCAGGGGAATAAGTCCAAGAATCCTTAGTCTTAGAAGTAACTCTAAATCTCATTGTTGAAAATGCAATCTTCTTTCCATCAGGAGAAACAGAAGGATGGTAAATAGCAAAGAAGCTCTCTCTACCCTCTCCAGCATCTACCCCCACCTCTTCAAAGCCAGTTCCATCAGAATTCATTTTAAAAAGACCTCCCTTACTCCTTGTTGAAAAAGTTATTGCTTGGTGTGGAGACCAGGAAATCCCAGTAAATCTATCTAAATCATTATCTCCGAGGGGATAGATTCTTGTGGAAACAAGACTTAATAAGTCTAGTGAATATATTGACCCTGGATGAATCGAACCATCAGAATAGGCAATTCTATCTCCATTTGGAGAAAAAGAGAGGTATTCTAGAGAATTATATACACTTCCCCCATTAGAAATCAAGACTGTTCTATTAGCACTCTCTAGATTAAATAAGATCATATCCCTCGCGCTAGTTGAATAAACAATTTCTGTTCCATTAGAAGACCAAGAATAACCAGAGATAGATTTATCTTCTTGTATCAAAGTCTTACGATTACTCCCATCAGGATTAATCAAACAGATATCATATCCAGAGATAAATGCTATCCTCCCTGTTAACTCTGAAGGGGAAATCTCTCCAACACCCTCTACATTCAAATTAGAATTGCCATCCCCTTCCCCCCCAGTCAATCCTGAATCCTCCACCCCTACATCATCACCCTCTTCACCATCTTCCCCCACGTCGGTAAAGTCAGAACCATAAACAGAAATGTTATCTCCAAACTCCCCTTCAGCCAGAAGCTTTTTCTTCTCCAAAACTTTTTTGTTATAAGGCTCCATAAAAATCTTAAAAAACCTACTAGGATCCACACCAATATTAGCAGCCAAACCTCCTAAAAGACTCCAATCACTTTCTGACCCAGATTCAAACTGAACGTTCCCACTTATCCCCGCCTGAACGGCAGGAAGTAAAAGCCCGTAATCATTAAAGTGAAATTTAATATATGGTCCAGCATAAACTTCAACCTCCAGAGAGCTCATTACTTTATCAACAAAAAATTCAAATTGATTTTCAAAACCAGTAATATTCTTCCAGTCACCATTAACATAAGCTAGCCCTGGCGTTAAACTTGCCATTTGAGAAAGATTAGCCTCCAAACTTGCAGACAATCCAGAAAAGACTCCAACAACAATATCTATAGAAGGCGTAAGAACAACGATTGTTCCAGGAATAGGAATAGAAGGAAGATTCAAAAGAGGATATGATTCCTGAAAATTATTTATTCTAAAATCTAAATCAGAAACAAGTCTAAGATCAACTCCCTGTTCAAGATTAACCTGAGCCTTTAGGTATCTATCCCCCCATACAGCTTCAATATCTGGAACAACACTGAATGAGAAATTTCCATTAAGAGCCAACCTCCCTCCAGAAGAATTCTGTGCTAGAACAACATCTTCAAAATTATAAGAGTAGCTAAAATCAGCAGACTGCACACTAACAATCTTCCCCGAAGAAACCCTTGGAGCACTATCATCACTGGGCAAAATTGGTTGATTAAATTTGAAAGAATCCCCCTCAATTACCTGTTCTAAACTTGCAGGTCTAGTCTGGACAACAGTTCCATCTGAAGAAACCCCTGTCACCTCAACAAGAATTCCATTAGGCGTCATCTCGCTGATTCCCCCAACAATCACATCTCCAGGAGAATAATTCTGAGGTTCTGAAAAAACCACCTTATCTTTTTCAACTTCAGAAAACGTATTCAACTCGACACTAGATAATTCATAAACACTCGGTGGATCATCCGAAGATTCTGTAGGTCCTTTACCATCATCTCCGCAAGAAAAAAGAAGTGCAGATGAGGCAAGCAAAGGAACAAAATTCCTTCTAAAAAAATTCTTTCCCTTAGTAAAAAGGTCCTCCAAAACCATCAAAAATAAAACACCATGAATCTTATAAATCTTCCGAGAAAAAATTACTCAAATCGAAAACTCTGCTCATCACCAAGAATATCTCTTTCACTACTAGAATCAACAAAAAAATGGACCATATTTGCGAAAGAGGGTGAATCATCCACCAATTGACCCTGTGAATCCGAATCCTTCCTTGAACTAGAATTAAAAATGTAAAAATCACAACCATCTTCTTGAGGTAAAACAAATCCGAATCGAACTCTCTCTGAAAAACTACCAGAATCTGCCGAATCAAAATGAACCCTCATATTTTCTAAGCCATTACTTTTCAAATCTCCAAGATTTGTTATTTGAAGATCATAAGTTCCAGCCTCGCCACGAACAGGAGCATAAACAATAAGACCCATTTGATTATCCTGAAAAGCTTGAGAAAAATAATCACCAAAAGACTTCTCTGAACTAATATTCCTATAACTTGATTCGTTTCTAAGACCCACATTATACAGAGTTCTCTGCTGCGACAAACTAGCATTAACATATTCGGGCCCTGTTATAAGAGGAGAATGTCCACTACTATCATCTCCACAAGAAAAAGCCAAAGCAGAGGCGGCAAAAAGTGAGACAAACTTACCACTAAAAAGACCCTTTCCCCATTCAGATATACTCTCTAAATCCATAATAAATGAAGAAGATTCTGTCTTATAAATCTTCCGAAGATAAGAAAGTTTAAATATCATTTTTGGTTAAAATAACCGTTACCCTACATAATGGCGTACAAAAAATACATAAAAAGAGGTGGTAAGATTTACGGTCCTTACATTTATCATAGCCGTAGGGAGGATGGAAAAGTTATTTCTGAATACCGTGGAACCTCCAAAAAAGCATACAAACCAAGCTACAAAAAAATCTCGCTCGCATTTGTAGGATTACTGGCATTAATAGCAATAACATACTTAGCATTCAACATGGAAAATGTCTTCACAGGAAGAGCCGTGATGGACCTCGATGCAGAATATTCTGAAGGAATCATAAGTGGGCAATTAATCCTTTCACATCAAAACGAACTAACAGAATCATCCAGATTAGTTTTCGAAAACAACGGAAAGACAATACTTGAAACAGGTCTAGAACCTTTCCTCTATCCAGAAGTTTACTTCAATCTAATAATATTAACCAATCAAGAGAATACGCCAGACCCACAGAAAGATTCAGATAATGGCTCCGAAACAAGTCCCGCAGATAATCTTAACAATAAAACTGAAATACCCACAAACCAAACTGTGGAAAATAACTCAACAAATACTAATATTGAAAACGAAACAAATATGACAAATGACAATTCAACCTCTGACGAAGAAGAAGCTGAAGATAATATTAATGATTCTGCAAATACAACAGAAGAAACCTCAGAGATTAGCACAGATGAAACAAAGAATTCAATAGATGCTACAAATACAAAAGATTCAGGAACAGAAAATACTGATGATTCTATAGGCTCTACTGAAGAAAATTCTAATGAAATTTTGGAAAGCGAATCAGAGGAAGGAGCACCAATCACGGGAGGAGCAATCTCCGAAGGAATAAAAATTATTCAAGGTAGCATAACAAAAAGACAATCTTTCTCTTACAAACTAAAAAACAATGAAAAATTCAATGGAATTGACAAAGGAAGTGTCAGAACAGATATCGAAAAACTAAACGAGGATGTTCTCGAAACACAAATAACAAATAAGGAAGTGATAATCTCAACAGAATACACTAGAGAAAAAATAATAATAGACCTAACAAAACTAAATCTAACATTAGAAGAAGGGCTTCTAAAAATAAAAATCCTTGAAACAAACGGTTTTGAGACTTCATCAATAACAATCAATGTCAGCACAATGGAGATAATAGAGAGGGTAGTTCCTGAAGAATCAACAAATGAAACAGCTCCCTATTTAATTGGAATAGCAGAACTAACCATCGAAGAGAGAAAAGCCATTGAGTCAAGATTCGGAAACGAACAAATTGAAACAAAAAACGCCGTGTCAAAAAACGGATTCTTAATAGTAACATACGCCCTAGGTTCATACGAATCAGAATTCTCTTATAATCCAGCACTAAGCGACGAAACCCTAAAAACATTCGCTAAAAGAGACCGAGACAAATGGGTAAAAGACATCGCAAAAGATATCTTAAGAAATAAGCCAAAAGAAACAAAAGTCCCAGGTTTTAATGAAAGTTATGATTTTTAATCAACCAAACCTTCCATAACCCATCGGAACCTTCTTAATCAAAAATCTAGAACCTATCACCTCAGAAACCATCGCAGACATAGATAGGTTCCCAAAGAACACCTTGAAAATTCCAGGAGTCATAGGTATCTTCCCTAATTTAGAAAAAGCCATAATTACATCTTCAATCTCTTTCCCACTTAATATTATTGAGGTCTTCTTCCGCCCCATAACTCCCGTCACAAAAACCTTTTCATCAGAACCGCTACACTCAATAGTCTTAACAAAAGGATCATTCAAGAGCTGATTCAATCTACCAAGGTTTATCCTCTCTGAACGAGGAACAGGCTTAATATCTCGCACAGTATCTGGAAGAGCAAATTCAGGAATACTAAATGAACTCAAATAAGCCCTTGCACTACCCTCTCTATCATCAACATCAAACTTCACCTCTCCGCGTGATTTAGGCACGCCCAACACATCAACCACTTTTGAGTCCTCTTTAATCTTCTCGCGAACAACTTTCCTTATGTCTTTACTCTGTTTAATCTTACTCTCTTTTTCAAGCATCTCAAGTCTTTTATGATAAAAAAGAATCTCTCTAACACCTTCGCGAATTAAAACCGTTCGATAAGAATCAGTGCTCTCTAAAATACCCCTAGCAAATTCCAAAAGAATCATCTTTCCCGCTTTACTAACAACTTGACGTGACATTTATTCCTCAATCTCTTTAGTCATATGAGATGAAGGAGAGATTTCAGAACCTTCAACATTTTCAGAAGACACTTTACTAACAGGATTCATCTCTTTCGACTCGTCAGGATTGTAACTTTTAGGAGGTATCATACCTCTCTTAACCACATTCTCTTCAATACGACGACTCTTCTCCATATCTGAAAAATCACCCTTAGAAACAAAACCAGAATTAGCCTCATGAATCAAAACAAGTCCCTTACCAATCAACCCCGCCTTCTCAGATAAAGCATTAAGCTTCTCAAGAATCTTCTCGGAATCACCATTCGCTTTTTCAGTCTCAAAATCTTTTTTAGCGAGATGTTTAGCAGATGCCTCGAATAAATCCAACAATTTAGAAATATTTACTGAAAGACTATCAAATTTCCCAGCCAAATCAACCATCACTTTCTGCAAACCGATAAAATTTTCAACAAGAACCTTATTCGCCACAGAATCAGATTTATGCGAAACTGCCTTCCTAGAAACCACCTTCTTCTTAGGAACACTCTTCTTTCTAACCACACTCTTTTTTTTAGAAACCCTAACCATCCCTTAAATAAGGTTTTTCAATTTATAAATATTTAGAATTTTATGTATTTGTTTAGAAAGTCCACAATAATTAACTTAGTAAAATCAGCGTCAACAATTAAACATCTTCTTGTATGATTTTACTTTGTTATTAATCTAATCAATTTGCGAGTACAGCGAGCAAGTAACAAAAGAATTATTCTTATCCGACTTTTCTAAAAGATATCCAAAATCTCGTCTTCCTCTTTTTCACTTTCAACAGGCTCATCAACATTAACTACTGGAGATTCACTCGTCTCTTCGCTAGACTCGGTATTATTATGTGAATCATCTCCATTCCAACTTTCCCATCCCTCTTTTTCACCACCATCTTCACTGGCCCGACTACTTTTTGAAACAGGAACATCTTCATTAATATTCTCAAGACCTTTTACCGGAAAAAATTCGGGTTCATTATCTCCAAGCATCGGAACATCTGGAACTGACGGAGAAGATTCCCTTTGCTCCCTTATTTCTTGATGAACCTCTGGCATGTATCGTTCTTCAACTCTCTCTTCCCGCAACTCTTCAAAATGTTTCTCTTCAACTTTTTTATCAGATACTATTTCAGATTCAAAGCGCTCTTTATTCTGTCTCTCAACATCTGCAACAATCTCAGCAACATCAGAAGCAACATCCGCATTAACGCTTATGCTATCAATTCCAATCCCAACAAGGAACCTAACCATCTTTTCCTTACTTCCTGCCTGACCGCAAATACTAGTCTCAACTCCCTTATTCTTACACTCTCTAACAACACTCTCAATCTGACTCAAAACAGCAGGATGCATTTCATTATAAATTTCCTGAACGCTCTCATTCCCTCTATCAATTGCAAGAGTATATTGTGTTAAATCATTTGTGCCGAAAGAAACAAAAGATATTCCTTCTTCGCAAAGCTCCTTGATAATCTGAACCGCCGCCGGAGTCTCAATCATAACACCCAATTTAGCATTTAGGAAACCCACTTCTTCAAGGATACTTTTCACCCCTTTAATCTCTTCAACAGAAATAACTTGTGGAACAAGAACACCAACCCTCTTACCGGAACCAGCAATTCTTTTCATAGCCCTAAGTTCTACCTTCAAAATCTCAGGATGCCTTAAACTATATCTAACTCCGTGCATACCCAACATAGGATTAACTTCTTTCTCTTTAGGAGCTCCCTCAAGATTTGCAAATTCATCGCTCCTTATATCAGAAGTCCTCACCCAGATTTCATCAAATTTCTTCGAGATGATTTCTAGTCCTTCAAAAACAATGTTCTCATAATCGCCAAGACTTTCATTTTCTAAAAAATAATTGGGATGCTTTCCACTCTCAGATATGATTCCTTCTATTCTCGTCAATCCAATCTCCTTCAATCCTGAACGCGAAGCACGCTCTGCCGAAGGAGGAATATCAATAATAACTTTCAACTTCGTTCGAGTCTCAATCTGAACAGGCTTAACTTCTTTCTGGACGCTCTCGGAAATCTTCCCTTTGTAAATTTTACCAGAAAAACCATCAACAGTAACAAACTCTCCCTCCTTTAATTTCCTTGTAGCATCCCCAGTACCAACCACTGCAGGTATCCCGATCTCTCTAGAGACTATTGAAGCGTGGGCCGTCAAACCACCCTCGTCGGTAACAATCGCCGCAGAACGCTGCATAACAACAACCATGTCGGGATTAGTCATAGTCGTCACAAGAATATCTCCTTTCTGAACACTATCTAAATCATCCAAATTCTCAACGATACGAACCTTACCTACACCGATACCTGGCGAGGCCGCAAGACCAGTGAGAATAACCTCTCCCTTAAGCTCACGCACAGAATCATCACCCCTCTTCTCAAGAGTCGTAATCGGACGCGTCTGAACAATAGAAATCTCCCCATTCTCAATAGCAAACTCAAGGTCCTGTGGTTTCCCATAATGCTTCTCAAGTTGAAGTGCAATCTCAGCAACCTTACTAATCTCAGAATCCTTAAGCACTTGCCTCTCAGAAATTTCATCTTTTAGCTTAACAACCTCCTTAGAACCAGACGAATCTCGAGTAATAGCAATTTTCTTCCTACCAATATGTTTTTCTAAAATATCCATATCCTTAGAAACAATATATCTATCTGGTGTAATCCTTCCTGAAACTATGCCTTCCCCAAGCCCCCAAACAGCTTCTATAGTAACACTATCATTCCTTGAAGAAGGATCTTTAGAAAAAGCAACCCCAGATTTATCGGAATCAATCATTCTCTGAACAACAACAGCCAACTTAGCTTTACTATAATCAAATCCATTCTTATTTCTATAATAAGTAGCTCTCGACGTAAAAAGGGATGCGAAACATTTCTTTATGTGTACCAACAAATCAAAATTACCCTTAACATTCACAAAAGAATCCTGCTGTCCCGCAAAACTAGCCTCCGCAAGGTCCTCCGTCGTAGCACTACTTCTAACAGCAACAAAAGGTAATTCGGGTGAACGGTTCAAAAGCTCGTGCGCCGCCTGACCTTGAGGCAAATCACCCTCTCCAAGAGATTCATAACTCTCCAAAATCTCTTCTTCCATATCTTTAGGAATCTCAGATTTCTCTATAATTTCCCGAACCTCTTTCGTCGCTTTGTCCAAAGAAGAAACACTCTCATAATCAATCCCGCCAAGAATCTCTTTCATTTTATCGTCGATATTCGCACTTTTTATAAAATAGTCATAAGCCAAAACCGTAACCACAAATCCCGAAGGAACCGGAACCTTCAAATTATAAATCTCCGCAAGATTAGCTCCTTTACCTCCCGCAACACTAATTGAATCTTTACTTAACTCAGAAAACCATTTCACGAAGCGAGATTTTCCAGAAACTACATTTCCCTTAGCCTCTTTTTGAATCCCATCCATCAAACATAAAAAGGGAATCAGTTAATAAAGTTTTTTATCATCCGTCGCTACTTAAATTTTGTTTATTATTAAACAAAGAGTTGTTTGCTAATTACGTTCGCGAATTAATACCATAAACCAGACAAACGCAGATTTTAGTTATTACTTTTGAATATCGAGCGACTTCTGAGCGAGACAAATTTAAAGGAAGGGTGACTTGTTAGGGGAACCATCGGTTCCCATACGACGAGCGACTCCGGAGCGAGTGAAAGTTAAAGGAAGGGTGACTTGTTAGGGGAACCATCGGTTCCCATACGACGAGCGACTTCTGAGCGAGACAAATTTAAAGAAAGGGTGACTTGTTTCGTTCGCCATTTTGGCGGATGAGAGGGAACGAAGTGAACTCCGGGGAACGGCTTTTCATTCAGTGCTTCGCGACGCGTATGCGTAATCGCTTTCCCATACGACGAGCGACTCCGGAGCGAGGCAAATTAAAAAGAAATTACTTGTTAAACAACATTTTATAAACAAAAATCGCTAAGTTAAACTGAGGTGAAAATGAAAGCACAAAGCGGACTACACTCTTTTTTGGTCTTGGGAATATTCACGACAATCATTATGATAGTTATAGTAATGATAATAGGTTTCTATGGAAATAATGAAGATGATTCTTCCGATGGTGAAACTTCTGCAGGAAAAAGAGGAAACGTAATTGAATCATCTGAATGTATAATAAACAGCGACTGCGTAGACCAATTCGGTGAAGGCTACATCTGCTTCTTAAAAAAATGTTATGCTCCTGCTGAAGAAAACATAGAATCATTTAAGGGGACAGAAACACCTGCAGAATTAACAGGATTCTTCTCAAATTTCTTCACAGGCAACGCAATATCTGAAGAAGCTGGAGATGTTATATATTATAACGACGGGTGGATTGGGATTGGAACAACTGCACCAAATAATAAACTTCAAGTATCCGGAGGAAATATTTCTGCAGATAGTTTTTGTATTGGGGCAAGTTGCATAAGCTCATGGTCAAGCAGTGGAAGTTCTTTATGGTCAAATAGCACTGCAGGAAATGTTTATTTATCCTCTGGAAAAGTTGGGATTGGAACAACTGCACCAAATAATAAACTTCAAGTATCCGGAGGAAATATTTCTGCAGATAGTTTTTGTATTGGGGCAAGTTGCATAAGCTCATGGATCTTCAATGGAATTTTTTATAACAATGGCAACGTCGGAATCGGCACGACGGCTCCGAGTGTTCCTTTAGATGTTGTTACAACAAAAAACACTGAAGGAATTCGGACACAGGGTTCTGTTGATAATGTTGCCATAGTACTAAAAAATACAGGTACGGGAGGACGTGAATGGAAACTTCTATCATCATCTGGTAATTCCCATTTGGGTCAAGGAAAATTTGCTATTCAGGATCACAGTGCTTTTGCAGACAGATTAATAATAGATACAAATGGCTATGTCGGAATATCAAGAACCCCAACAACAAATATGTTAGAAGTAGAGGGAACAGCATCTAAATCTGTCGCAGGCGACTGGCTCTCAAACTCCGATAAAAGAATTAAAACAGACGTACAAACGGTTAAAAACGCTATAAGCACAATAATGAATCTAAACCCGGTAATGTTTAGATACGACGAAGAATATCTAAAGCAACACCCTGCAATAGAAAATAAATCCTATTACAACTTTATAGCCCAAGAATTCCAAGGGATATTCCCTGACTTTGTCAAAGGAAGCGGAGAGTTCCTTCCTGACGGCAGTGAGATTCTTCAGCTTGATTCTTACCCTGCGCAAGTTGTTGCAATAAAAGCAATACAAGAACAACAGATGCAAATAGAAAAACTACAAGAAGAAAACAACGCTATGAAACAATCTCTGTGCTCCCTAGGCGTTTCTCACTGGTGTTAGATAATATTATAAACAAAAAACTATTCTAGTAAACATGGGATTTTTTAGAGGTGGTACACTCGCAATCGTATGCTTATTACTATTCCTATCAATACTCTCTCTTTTAACATTCTCAACACTAAAAAGTTCATCGAGTTACGAGAACATAAATGAAGAGATGTACAATAAGATACTAAACATTCCAGAGAACCCTACAAAAGAACAAATCGACGATAACCCATTCATTGAAGAAGGAATAAAAATAAGAAACAAAGCAAATCAAACAATTCCTTTAATAAATGAACACTGCAAGATAGCACAGAATTACACACTCATCTACGAAGAGAACACCTTAGTTATCCAATGTTCAGAAATAATTACTGAAGAGATTCTTGCGGAAGAAATAACATCTACATTCATAGAAAATGCTTACTACAAAGATTATGGCTGCAGTTTTTGGAAATGTCTTATTAGTGGAGAAATGTCATATTACTTAACCTCAAATCAGGCAAAAGATTACTGGTCTGGGAAATTCAATTTTGTCCTAATCTCAACACTGGTACTAGTAGGAATAGCATTCATCCTTGTGGAACAAAGAATAAACTGGCCAATCATCGTCGGAAGCACAACAATACTAGCCTCGGTAGCCCTATTCAAAATCCAAGGAGTGGTCCATAAAATAATCTCTTCAAAGAATATAAAAGGGACTTCACACATAACAGAAATAATCTTCAGCAAAGCCACGAATACATTCACCTTCGCAATAACATTGGGAATAGTCGTAATCGGAGTAGGAATCTACCTAAGATTCTTCCACAGTGACTTAATAGAAAAAAAATTCTCAAAAGAAGACGTAAGGAACATAATACAAGAAGAAGAAACCAAAAAAACCCAACTTGTTAAAGATACTCCAAAAACAAAGAGCAATAAAAGTAAAAAATAATCCCCATTAAGCTAAAAAATCTATAATTAGTCCTTTATCATACACAACTGCTCTGCTCCTATATACATTTCCATCTCTGCCTCTTGAAAGCACAACTGCCAAGAAGGGTAGTCCCCCTCGCTCAGGATTTTCACTTACAGCCTTACTGGAGTCTTCTTTCTCACCTGTAATAGAAATGTTAGATCTTTGAGAATCAATCATTTTTTGGCGCGTCTCTTCATAGGGTTCACTTCTAACAACCATTCCACCTGTCTGATAAGATTCTATATGAGTTACCACACACTGACTTGCTATTGAGTCAATTGGCATAAAATATTTAATACATTCAGGTATTTAAAAATAACCAAAAAAATTTAATTAAGCTTTCTTCCCATCTTTCTTCTCTTCCCCACCATCAAAATTCTTCTCCAAGAAATTCTTAATAAAATTCTTACTACTATCCAGGTTCTTTCTAATCTCTTTTATAGAATAAACAGGAATACCATTCTTCTCGTGTCTCTCAGCCTTAACAATAGAACGAAGCTTATCATTCACTTTCTCACTCAGAAGAACATCATCCTCGGCAAATGTAGAAATCTTCTTTGAATTCATCATAAGACTTCCCAAACTCATAAACTGCAAGTTCGCCCCATCAGATTTAACAATCATAGGACCGTTATCTATAGAAATCCCAAAGGATATCTTCTGCTGGAACATTTTATTGTGATTCACAAGTATCTCCTTAGCTTTCTTAGCAATCTCTAAAGCAGCACCTTCATTTCCAAAAGTTTTAGTTCTCTCTGGAGCAAGAATAAAGAAAAGAGAACTATTGCCCCGATATGTAGAAGCCCTATTTTCGTCCGCAACATCAACAATTTTTTGAAGAGTCTCTTTAGCATTCCCCTTTCCAGAAACAACATCATTAGCATTCTTAACGTTTAATGCAACAATACAAACATCTTGCTTATTTCCCTGCATTGAAAGAGAAAGCTCTGCCTTACTCTTAGGATTAACAATTAAATCCTTAAAAGAATTTCCAGGTACGTGTGAAGAATTTGAAGAAGCAGATTTAGAATGAACTTGTTTTCCAATCATTAAAGGAGCAGACATATTATTCTTCCTACCAATCCTTGAAGATACATAACCTACAAAAGTCCTCTGATATCCCCTCTTATAGGCGATGACGAAAACAAAACCCAAAATAAGTATTATGAATAACCAAACAAAAGAATACCTTGCAAAGCCACTTCCCGAAGCCTCAGAAACATCTATAGACTTTCCTGTAAGCACAAAATTTCCTGTCATAGAACGCTCACCAGCCAAAACCTCAACAGCATATTCACCATCAGGAGCTTCAAGACGATATCTTTTCTCTTCGTCAAGATCTAAGTAAACATCAACATAAAGAGTCTCCTCTCCAACTTTTACCACGGCAGTATCATTATAAGGAACATTTCCAGTATTAGTCAGTATCAGAGTCCGATCTAATATCTCAATTCTCAAATCAACCTTCTCAGAAATTGTAAAATTCATCTCATTGGAAATTCCGTTAGACTCAAACACTGTTGTCCACGAAGAAGGAACTTCATTGTAAGCAATAGGTAAATTGTAGAACTCACCAGTCTGAACTTCCGACTGACCTACAATCTTCCCATCTTTATTCCTAATCTTAACAGAAGTCATAGACTCAATATTCTCTCCAGTCTGATCTCTAAGTATAGCTTTCACCCTCAAATCAGTTCCGGGCTCAACACTCTCACTCTCAAAGATTATCTCTAGATTCCTAGGAACCTGCTCCACACTAAACCCTGCAAAAGAAGAACCCCTATTGGTAACTTCTCCTAAAGGATCTGATTCACGAACATTCAAAGATACAGTATAAGAACCTGCCTTGGTATCATTCTGAATCTGAATCTCCGTTGAGAGAATTCCGTTAAGAATCACTCCACCCTGCGAAACAACCTCTGTTCCAAGCTCATCAGTAAGCTTTAACTCAAAAATACCACTAACCAATTTTCCGTTCTCTTTGGAAGAATCCGCATTCACCATAACAAAATCTCCAGGAGAATAAGAAGCTTTGTCCAACTTAACATTAAGATTAATAATATTAGAAATTCTAAACTCATTACTGAAAATATAATTCTCAACATCATTCTCCAAACCGACTTTGATTTTACAAGTCCCAACAACACCTCCAACAAAACGATTTATCAAAAGAACAGAATTATCTATCTTCTTAGCCTCGCCAGCAGCAAGATCTATGGAATCCTCCGGAAAATTATGAGTTCTGGAATCACACATCAAAGAAACTCTCAAAAAGTCATAAACTCCCTGATTAGATGTTATAGTAACAGGTATATTCAATTTATCGCCTAGATTGTAAACGCTCTTTGGTTGTTGACCCAAGAGAATCATTGTCTCTGCAGAGGCAAGAGGTAAAATCAGTAATAACAGCGCAAACACAACCCATTTTTTCATGAATTATAAAAAGGAATATTGTTTATAAATATTTAGTCCGCAGACCACCAAGATTTAAAAATTAAAGAATACTCTATACGACATGGAAGAAAAGTTTAAAGTGACGCCCTGGGAAGTTTCTGGTAAGATTGATTACAACAAATTAATCAAAGAATTCGGCGTGTCAAGGATTGATGAAATTCTTTTGAAAAGGATTGAAAAACATACAGGCAAGCTGCACTTTATGCTCAGAAGAAAGATCTTCTTCGCTCACAGAGACTTAAAATGGATTCTTGATGAATACGAAAAAGGAAACAAATTCTTCCTTTATACAGGCAGAGCCCCTTCAGGTCCAATTCACTTAGGGCATCTACTCCCTTGGATTTTCACAAAATGGTTGCAAGATAAATTCGGCGTTGAACTCTGGTTCCAATTCCCCGACGAGGAAAAAGTCCTGATAAAAAACAACATTACTTTCAAAGACACAGAAAAATACCTGCACGAAAACATGTTGGATGTTATAGCCCTAGGATTTGACCCAAAAAGAACTCATTTTATCATAGACACAAAACACGCAAATCTCATGTACAAAGAAGCCTGTGAAGTTGCAAAAAAAATAACTTTCTCCATGGTAAAATCTTCTTTCGGTCTAAACGAACAAGCAAACATTGGTTCAATCTTTTACACATCAATGCAAGCTGTCCCTGCATTTCTTCCCTCGATAATAAAGGGCAAAAAAACACCTTGCCTAATCCCTCATGCAATAGACCAAGACCCTCATTTCAGATTGACAAGAGACATCATGCCAAAGATAGGGCAATACAAGCCCGCAAGCATCCAGTGCTCATTCCTTCCCCCTTTATCAAAAGCAGAAGGAAAAATGTCAAGCTCAGAAGCCCAAACGTCAATTCTTACGACAGATTCACCAAAAGAAGTCGAGAGAAAAATAAGGAAGTATGCTTTCTCTGGAGGCAAAGACACAATAGAAGAACACAAAAAGAAAGGAGGAAACCCCGACGTAGATGTAAGTTTCCAATATCTACGAATGTTCTTCGAGCCCGACGACGAAAAATTAAAACAAATTGAAAAAGATTACAAATCAGGAAAACTCCTAACAAGCGAACTAAAAGAAATCCTAATAAAAAAAATAAACACCTTCCTTACAGAACATCAGAAAAAGAGAGAAAAAGCTAAAAAGGAAATTGATAAGTTTATTTACAAGAATTAAGAGACGTGCTCGCTAACGCTCGCAAGATAACAAAATAAAGTAATTTTCAGTTCGGGTTTATCAATTCTTTAAGCGAAAATTTCGGCAAAGCTAAATTTGAGCTAGATATTTGCGAACAAAGTGAGCACTATATTTTGATTAATTTTATAAACAACTCCGCATTAAGAAGAATATGAAACTCCTAACACTTCACGTAGATTACATAAATTTCAAGCCACTAAAAAAAGCGCTTAAGAATATTGCAGATTTGCCTGAAAAAGAAAAAAGTGGGGAAAAAATAGGAGAAAGTCTTGTAGTTATGACGGCTATTGAAAGAGGAGATTTAATTAAAGAAACAGTCAGCGAATTAGTAAAAAATGTTAAAGATATTGCCTCGCAAGTTAAAACAAAAAAAATAGTCCTCTACCCATACGCACACTTGTCTAATAATTTATCAAAGCCAGAAGACGCAATGAGTGTACTAGACAAATCTGAAAAAGAACTATCTAAATCATTCAAAGTCAGCAAAGCCCCTTTCGGATACTACAAAGAATTTGAACTAAAAGTTAAAGGTCATCCTTTAAGCGAATTATCAAGGGAAATAAAATCATCTGAATCTCCTAAAGAAACAAAAGAAGAATACGACGTGAAACAATTACTTAGAGAAATCTCAAAATCAAAGTTAGATACTTCAAAATTAAAAGACAACGACCACAGAATCTTAGGCAAACAAATGGATTTGTTTTCATTCAGCGACGTCGCGCCAGGCATGGTCTTCTGGCACAACAACGGACTTATCATCTACAATGAACTAGTAAATTTCTGGAGAGAAAAACATAAAGAAGACTATCAAGAAATAAAAACTCCTCAAATTATGGACTCAAAACTCTGGAAAGTTTCAGGACATTGGGACAAGTATAAAGAAAACAATTTTGTAACAGATTATGAAGGCAGACCCTTTTTGGTTAAGCCAATGAACTGCCCTGGTGGAATGCTCGTTTACAAAAATTCTTCAAAGTCATACAAAGATTTACCATTAAGGGTCGGCGAAATCGGAGTCGTCCATAGATGTGAATTAAGCGGAGTTCTCGCCGGATTATTCAGAATCATTCAATTCACGCAGGACGATGCACACATTTTCTGCGCAAATGAAAAACAAACTAAAGAAGAAATTCTTGGAGTAGTAAATCTCATCAACTCATTTTACAAAAAATTCAATCTAAATTTTGACCACATAGAATTATCAACACGCCCTGAAAAAAGAATCGGTTCTGATAAAGAATGGGACATAGCAGAGAAAGTGCTTGAAGAAGTTCTAAAAGAAAATAAAATGAAATATAAGATTAACAAAGGAGATGGCGCTTTCTACGGTCCAAAAATTGATTTCCATGTTAAAGATTCCCTAGGAAGAACCTGGCAATTATCGACGATTCAACTGGATTTTGCCCTGCCTGAAAGATTTGAATTAGAATACACGGACAAAAACAACAAAAAGAAAAGACCAATAATGTTGCACAGAGTTATTTACGGTTCTCTTGAGAGATTCATTGGAATTCTTCTCGAACATACAAACGGCCGGCTTCCAACCTGGCTCTCCCCTGCACAAGTCCGAGTTATAAGTTTCACTGAAAGAAATGTAAAATACGCAGAAAAAATTGCAGAGCAACTCTCCAACAAAATACCAAACTTAAGAATAGACACAGATATCAGAAATACAACAATACCTTCAAAAGTTAAAGACGCAGAACTCATGAGGATACCTTACATAATTGTCATCGGCGACAAAGAAGAAAAATCTAAAGAAGTCGCAGTAAGAACGCGTGGAGATAAAAAGATAACAAACATAAAAGTTGATGAATTTGCTAAGATGTTAAAGAAAGAGCTTGAAAAAAAATTATAAAATTAATCGTTATAAAATTTTTCCAAGATAATCTTAATACGCAATATTAAGTTATATGATTTTACTTGTTCTCATAAAACAAATTGCGAGGCACAGCCGAGCAGTATCTATTCTTAATCAAAACCCAAAACAATCTCTATACTTCATCATACCAGAATATTTCAGCAAAAGTCGCGCTTTTCCATAGTCACTATCAAAACCCAAATCTCCATTTGCGTTCGCTTCTTTCACAACATCACAAATATCATAATTCTGCAAATAAGGAATATATTTCGCATCTAAGGAAAGATAAATACTTGGCTCACCCTCTTGCAAAAGTTGGCCTCGCCCAAT
>JAHJRM010000044.1 GCA_018830905.1 Nanobdellota archaeon | reverse complement strand
TAGTTGCCATGACAATTGTAGCAGTATCAATAGTGTGGTCCGTGACTCAAAATCTCGTCGATGATCAAACAAGTGGAGCAAAAGCCTGCTTTGATATTCTAGGAAAAGTTTCTTTCAACGACCAAAACACCTGCTACACAGGTTTGGAAACTGAAGTGCAAACACTCCAATTTTCAATAGATATCGGAGACGTATATGTAGATGCAGTGGTCATAGGAATCAGTGAAGCAACAAAAAACACAAACTTAGAATTAAACTTAACAACTTCTCAAATAGATTACTTAACAATGTACGATGAATCTACAGATATCTCGCTTCCAGGAAGAAATTCAGGTTCAACATACATATTCGACATGGAGGGAGCAGAATTCACATTTGTGCCGGAATTAAGAATAACTCCGAAGATAAATGGAACATTCTGCGACACTTCTGATGTAATGACCAACGTACCCCAATGTTAAAGTAGATTCTTCTTTGTAAAAGAAAAGTATTAAAAAGATTCTAAGTCAAATAGGAATAGGTGACGTATGAGAAATAAAAGAGGGCAAGTCTGGGTTGAAACTGTAATCTACACTTTAGTAGCATTCACATTGATGGGACTAGTCTTAACATTCGCAAAACCAAAAATAGAGGAACTCCAAGATAAAGGAATAATAGAACAATCAATTAACATCATGCAAGAAATAGATTCAATTATAAATGACATCGGAAGCGCAGGAAATCAGAGAGTCATAAGCATTGGAATAAGTAAGGGAAGCATAACTGTCGATGGAACAAACGATAAAATCATATTTGAACTAGAAAGTATCTATGAATATAGCGAGCCAGGGTCTGACGTGCAGGTAGGCAATTTAATCGTCCACAACGAAAAAACAGGAGACATAAATAATCTCGAGATATCCATGACTTATGATAGTCATAACATCAAACTGAGTGGAGAAGACGAATCTGCAAAAATCGAAAGATCCTCAACACCATACAGATTAATAATCACAAACAGTGGCCTTGATATAACAAGCAAAAAAATAATAGATATAGAAATAGTAAACTAATTAAAAAAATTTATAACGCTAAGAAGAGTCTAAACAAGATGATAAAAAGAGGAAAAATAAAATGGTAGGTATAATGGACTATCCAAGGGTCCCTATAGATTTCAACCCGCAGATTCCACCACTAAAAAAGATGGATGACAAAACAAAGATTGACGTTAGATATAGTGTCATCAGCCCATTCGTAACAATCCATATCCACTGGGACCCAAAAATTTACGAGGTAATCTATGAAATCGAAGAACCAGTTCTAAGTGCAGAAGAAGAGAATTATAGAGAACAAATTCTAGTAGCCCTAAGAGATATGATTGACTTCAACACAGTAATCCAAAAAGACGTTGAAAGTCTCCTAGAATACATCGACCGAAAACTAAAAATAATCGCATTTGAACTAGGGTTGAATATAACTTATGACACTTACAAAAAGATATACTACTATCTAGTCAGAGACTTCTTAGGATTTAACGAGATAGATCCAATCTTAAGAGATTATTTCGCAGAAGACATTGAATGCAACGGAGCTGATAGTCCAATCTATGTTGTCCACAGAACTTTCAGAAATCTTAAAACAAATCTCGTGTTCAGGGACATGGACAAACTAGAAAACTTCGTAGAAAAACTCGCGCAAAGAAGTGGAAAACACATTTCTTATGCATCACCAATTCTGGACGGAACCCTCCCAGATGGAAGCAGAATCAATGCAACATACACTAAGGATATTACCTCTAGAGGACCAACATTCACTATAAGAAAATTCACAAAAACTCCCTGGACACCCCCCCAACTTATCGCCTTCAGAACAATGAGTCCAGAAATGCTCGCATATCTCTGGTTGCTTGTCCAATATAAAATGAACTTACTAATCACAGGTGGAACCTCTTCGGGAAAAACAACTCTTCTTAACGCTATCGCGTTCTTCATCCCTCCAGAAGCAAGAGTTGTAAGTATTGAAGATACTCGTGAACTAAATCTTCCTAGAGAAAACTGGCTTCCAAGCGTAGTTAGGGGGGCAATAGGAGCAGGGAACATAGGAGAAATAGATCTTTTCACTCTTCTAAAAAGCTCATTCAGACAGAATCCAGATTATGTAATTGTGGGAGAGGTTCGTGGAAAGGAAGCCTATGTTCTATTTCAGGGAATGGCATCGGGACATTCATCAATAAGCACAATGCACGCAGATTCCGTCGACACCGTAATAAAAAGATTAGAAACCCCTCCTATAGATTTATCACCAACACTACTAAATGTTCTAGATTGTGTCTGCATTATGACTCACGCAAGAGTCCAGAAAAATGAAACCAGAAAACTAAAAGAGATTGTAGAAGTCATGAATGTGACTGCCGAAGGAATCGCCATGACAAACACCCCTTTCACATGGGACCCAAGTGAAGACAGATTCTACTTCAAAAAGAACAGTAAAATATTTGAAAAAATATCAAAGAGATTTGGAATTACTATGGAAGAACTCCAAAGAGAATTCAAAAAAAGAGCCCAATTAATTTACAAGCTGTACGAACAGAAAGTTTTCGGCTTCCAAGAATTCCAGGACATAGTAACACAATATTACAAAAAACCAGAAGATATCTTAAAGAGATTTGGCGTTGAATAAATCGATTTCTAAAAAGAAAAATTTAATAACACAATTTCACTGAATCACTTATGTTAAAAGAAGGTGATATCCCTATTCTGAATCAGATTATCAAAAGTCTAGAAGAATCTTTTAATCAGATGAAAGAAGCTCAAAGAAAGAAAAATCCAGAAAAATTCAACGAAGCAAAAAAATTGCTCATTCAAACCCAAAAAAGACTTTCTGAAAAAATTTGATTAATATAAAATGAACAAAAATGACGTGCTACTGGAAAAATTAGGTGAGAAAATAGTCCTTGAAAAAAAAATAATCGGCGAGATAGGATCTGCATTTAACCATCTAAGAAATTCGCACTCCCCTGAAGAGAGATCAATGGTCTCTGCACAGTTGAATAATCTAATAGGCTCTCTAAAAAGAACAAGTGAGATTACAGTTGACTACACCGAAAAGGTCTCTCTTACCAAGTCTCTTGAAAAAAGAGAAGAAGAACCATCTCAAAATGAAACAACTTCAGAACCATCCTTAATACAAGCTAATGCCCAACCAAATTCAGCACAGATGCAGCCTGCATCTCCAGATTCCCAAAACAATAATCTAAAACCAATAAAAGGCCCTCTTGAGATGAGAGACGATGAAGAGTCTGGACGAGTAGAAAAAGAAGGAAAAGACGGTTTAACATCTAATGAAAGGTTAACAATAAAAAGGATTAAAAAAGGCGGGAAAAAAGAAGAGATAAAAAAAGAAAGGAGGCCCAGCAGCTACGCAAAAATCTCAAGCAAATATTTCTACAATCTCTCAATGTCATTCATCAAAAAAGGAATGTTCGAAAAATTAAGAAGAAACCTAGTAAAGGGAAATTTGGAATTTGTTCCAGCAGTCTATCTCTCAATAATATTCTTCTCAACAATTCTTGTAGCAATATTTTCAGTATTCCTAGTAACATTCCTCACATTCTTTAGCGTATCAGCACTACCCCCTTTTATCTCAATGCCTGAAGGAAACATCCTAGGAAGATTACTAAAGTTCATCTGGATTATACCTTTCGCACCAGGAGCGACATTCTTATTTGGATACATATACCCTTCACTTGAAAAAAAATCTCTCGAGAGGAAAATAGACCATGAACTACCCTTCGCAGCAATACATATGTCCGCAGTATCTAGTTCCATGATTGAACCAAGCAAGATGTTCAATATTATTATTTCCACAGGAGAGTATCCTTATCTTAAAAAAGAATTCACAAAATTACAAAACGAGATAAATATTTATGGATACGACCTAGTCACGGCCCTGAAAAATAGATCTTTTAACAGCCCCAGCAAAAAGCTTGGAGAACTCTTTAATGGACTAGCAACAACAATCAACTCTGGAGGAAACCTCCCCATCTTCTTTGAAAAAAGAGCACAAACACTACTCTTTGAATACAGAATTGAAGTAGAAAAACAAGGAAGAAGCGCGGAAACTTTCATGGACGTTTACATCAGCGTCGTCATCGCAGCACCAATGGT
>JAHJRM010000043.1 GCA_018830905.1 Nanobdellota archaeon | reverse complement strand
GCAACAAAGCTAGCCAACCTTCCCATTACCGCTCCTCGTCCGTCAATTATTTTCATTTTATAGTATCCGAATCCCCTTACCTTCAGGATTCTTTTTTATTTCTTCAACTATCATAGAAATCTCCACGTTTCCTTTTAATAACTTCTCTCTAGCTTTTTCAGAGAACTTCTTCGCAACAATTTTTATTTTCTTATCTATCTCTCCTCCAGAAAGAACTTTTCCTGGAATAACAACAACCTCTCCATCTTTTGCACCATCATTAATCTCACTAAGATTAACACTCGGAGTCTGCCTTCTAGGACCAGAAAGAACTTCTGCAACCCTAATCCATGCAGGAAATTTTTTAGATAAGATAATTATCTCTGTCAGTTCAGAGTCATTCTTCTTTCTCAATTGCTTTTCAATTTTAGTTTTTGTTTTAGTCATTTTATTCAACAGAAGTATTAACTCCTGCTAACGCGATTTACTCGCAGGTTATATTATTCTAGCAGATTATGGTTATTTAAAGGTTTTGTTGGACCATTCATGTGTGCAATCAAGGGACATATGTCCCCCTCCTTCTTACACTTAAAAGTTTATTTCAGGAACAAATTTGGCTTACCTTCGGTTCGCGAGTTAGAAAAAAGAATTAAGGTAATGAAGTAAAATCACATCTTATTAAACTAGTTTAATTTAAGAATTATCGTCGGTTTTATTAACAATATTTTAAGGAAATTTGAGCGAAGCGAACTAACTTTGGTTGAAAATTAATTAGGGACATATGTCATGAACCAAAACATGTTGGACCATTTATGCGGAAAGAAGGATTCGAACCTTCGTAAGCACTAAGCTACGAGAGCCTTAATCTCGCCCGTTTGACCACTCCGGCATTCCCGCTTCAAGTAAAGGGATGATGGACGAGCCAAAGGATATTGGCGACATCCGGCATTCCCGCATGAATAATCAATAACGGCTCTCATTTTAAATTTTACTAAGCCTTACCTATTGTCTTGGAAAAATTATCAAGGTCCTTTTTCAAAGCACCAATAGAATTAACAAAAATATCTCCCACGGGCATCTGCCCAAAACTCTCCAGAGTCAAAACAATATTCCCAGTGGTCTCAACTTCTGCAGGCTTCCCATTCTTTTTAGCAACACCTTCACAAACGTCAAGAACTTCCCTTTTCTTATCATCAATCAAAACGATTTTATTTCCTTTAGTTTGAATTTCATTAGAAAGATTAAGTTTCGCTATCTCTTGAGAAAGATCTTTGTCTAGAGATATCTCCGAGACATTTCTATAATACATCATTCCAGGAGAGAACTTTGCGTGTTCTGCACCCGTACCTGATGTCACTGTAGCACTCAACTGAATCTCTTGTCCTGCAGACAAGATTGTCAAAGGCATATTATCATAAACAACTTTTGGATTTCCCACAAGATCTCCAGAGTATACGCTCCCCTCTCTCTTTACATCCATCTTAAGCTCCATCTTTTTCTTAGCACCCGCCTTCTCCATCTTCAATGGAACAAGACCAATTCTGTGCGCAACAGTTTCATCATAAAGAGCAGAATCATTCTTAGAAATCTCTACCTCGTCAACAGCAAGAGTCGGAACGTGATTAATGTACCGTCTAATAGCATTAGCAATAGTCTTATCCATTTCTGCAGTAAATACAATTTGATTATCTGTTTGTTCTATCTTTTTCATTTTAATATTTTGTTTAAACTACTTTTAAATGTAACTAAGGCCTTCTTCCTCTTCGACCACCTTTCACCTTTGGTCCTCCACGAGCGAATTTTGTAGTATCAAGAATGTTAACAACCTTAATGCCTTCTCTCGAGATACTCTTAACTATTGCATTCGCACCAGGACCTGGTGCAGGAGCACCAGTCTTAGCCCTTACCCTAAAGTGAAGTGAATCAACACCTTTTTCCTTAAGCTCTTCCGCAACTCTTTTCGCAATGAACATAGCTATCGTAGGATTAGCTTTAAGTCTCCCGTGTTTGGTTACCATGCCCCCTGTAACCTTTGTAAGCGTTCTACCAGAAACATCTGTTGCGTGAACAATTGTATTATTAAATGAAGTGTAAATATTCAAAACGGCCTCTGCACCGATTCTTTCTTTTGACTTACTCTTTGAAGAAGCACTTTCCTTGCCCTCTTCTACAACAGTCTCTTTAGGTATTTTTTCTTGAACTGCATCCATTTTATTGAACCTCTCCCGCATTTACTTTTTTAGCAACAACTTTCACACTATTCTTCAAGAAGATTTGATTTTCCATCTCAACGGGAACAACATGTGATGGGCTATCAACTACATGATTTTTAATAAAAACTTTTCTATGAGTTATAAGTTGCCTAGCGCTCTTAGGTGTGGAAGCAAGCTTCTTCCTGAAAACAAGAGTCTGAAGTCTCCTCTCTAAGAAATCTTTCTTATCTAATGAAAGAACATCCGAAATAGAATCCACTTTAAAACCAGTCTTCCTCAAACGAACGAAAAGAGCCTCCTTCTCGCTCTCACCTGCAGGAATAAGCTTCTTAGCCTTCTCTCTAATTGTTTTTATCACAGACTCTGCCCTCCAAATCTCTTTCTTATTTTTCAAACCAAATTCCTCTTTAATCTTACTCTCTTCTTCGAATCTTATTTTCTCAAAAGGCTTCTTTGGTCGAGAGTATTGTTTATGTTTTCTTTTCATTTTTTATCCTCCCTCTTATACTCATTGTTATACTCCTTGCTTTGTTCCTTCTTTTTAATTCCAACTCCCCTCTTCCTATTAGTCCTAAAATTACTTCTCGTTCTCTGACCCCTTAATGGGAGACCTGCACCGTGTCTAATACCTCTGTAACTTTTTATCTTCTTAAGTCTCTTAACATCAAATTCATTTCTAAACATAAGGTCCGAACCAAGAAGATGCTTATCCTCTCCAGTCTCAAAATCAAATCTTCTATTGAGTATAAATGTAGGGACCTTTGGATCTTTAGTAAAATCTGTAATCTTACCAATCTCATCCGGACTCAATGAACCAATTTTTCTTGTTTCTTCAATCTTGAGAACTTTACATATGGCATTAGCAAATCCCCATGAAATTCCTTTTATCTTAGCTAAACCTGCACCAACTTTTGTACTTCCTTCAATGTCTTTAGAAAGAATTCTAACCACTCTGTCTTCACGACTCTCTGTCTCGCTAGGCAGTTTATTCATTACTTCTACTTTTACTGGTTTTTCTTGTTCCATTTTATTGTACAAACAAATTTTGTCTTTCCATTTCTGTCAATTCCTGAATGATTCGCTTCTCGACGGCCTTTTTTGGATCAGGAAGATTTGGAATTCTTTTCTTCATGTCTTCGAAGTCCTTGAAAAGTTCTTCCTTTCTCTTAGCAAGAATCTCATTCATGTGTTTCTTTCCAAAACCTGGCAAAAGTTCAATCTGATGAACTCTCTTGTTTATGGCTTCAGAACGGTTGAAAAAATCAACGAACCTTTCCTCATGCTCGCCAACCATTTTTTCTACAAATTCTTTTAACTGATTCTTTGCAGATTCAGTAACCTTCTCACGATGAAGTCTTCCAAGGATGTAATAAACTTTGTCTCTTTTCCCTTCCCCGATGTAGATTCTTTCCCCACTCTCCAAAGAGACTCCTCTTCGAGGAACTATTTCCAAGAGCGTAAGATTCTGTTCTCCGATAGCCTGCGCTATCGGCATGATTTTCTTCTCCAATGGGTAACCATTCGGGAGATACTCCAAGACTATTGCATACTCTTCTTTCGCCATATTTATCGGACATTTTTATATGAAAAAAGTCCATTGTTTAATTCTTTACTTAAATTTCTTAACTGTTTGTAATATACTATTTGCTTCATCGTCGCTTACTTTTGAATCCTCAAAAATTTTATTTAGACTATCTTGATCCTCAGGCATAATATCAACAATCTTCACAGCATGTTCTGGCCTCAATCGAATCAGATTCAAACCTTCTAATTCTTTTCTCAACTCCTCGACCTTTTTTGAATTCATCTTAGTGAATTTTTTTATGAACTTTTTCATTTCAACTTCAAAATCTGTCTCATCAGAGATATACTGTACGGATTCTGACATGCTCAATGGTACTCTACTGTTAATCATTTTGCCTTTTCCTGTACTTCTATTTTTTTAAGATGAACTGGTTGAATGATGTACATCTTCTCCTTATTTAGGTCTGAGAGTTTCACAAGATAAGATCTTCCCCGTTTACCATCGATAACACCCGTTCTTCCCTGAATTCTCTCTGGAAAACTCGAACGAACCGCTCTCTCCCTTACAACAGCAACGGACTCTCCATTGCTAAACTCCTGAAAGTACTTACTAAGTGAAATCTTACCTTTAGCCCGCATACTCTTAGTTCGCTTAGTCATAATTTACTCAAATTTATCCTATTTAAAAAACTATCTTTTGAAGATTCCCCTCTATTTCTTGAATTTTCAAGATATTTTATCAAGAAGAATTATGCTCTCTAAAGTTGTCCACAAGGTTTGTCGAAACCAAATCACCTTTGCTCCGTGCTTCCTCCATATTCTTGACAATAGCGTTAAACATCTTCTCGCCCCAAACGCCTATTCCACATCTTGAGCAAAAATCAATCACACTCTCCTGAAGAATTTCAACTTTGCAATAAATACATTTCTTGTTCATAATCACCCTCCAATTTATGTTATTAATCCGCGGAGTTTTTAAAGATTTGTTCTCACTCGACCACAATAATCTTAATAAATACCTTTTACATAAAAAATACATGCCAGAAATATCTCTGGAAGATGCAAGACAAAGATTAGATGATACTGTTGACTCTTTTGACTGGGTAGGAGTGTTCATGAGTGATCCCTCTGAATTTTTGCAGGTGTACCGCGCCTATCATGCCCAACTTCGGGAGGGTGATGAATTGAAAGTTGAACCCCGAAGAATAATAAATCCCGGAGGATACGGAATAGAGTACGCAGGGATCGAGTTTAAAATCATGCTTTATAGAAAAGGGAAGGAAGAAGAGTTTGTTTATTCTATGGACTCTGATGGATCTACTAGTCATGGCCCAATCTTATATTCTAAATAACTAAGCACAACCTTTAAAAATAGTATTAGTGGTTTATTATTATGATAATCCCTTTAAGATGTTTTAGTTGTGGAAAACCTATAGCTCAACTTTGGGAAGAGTTCAAGAAACGAGTAGCAGAAGGGGAAAAATCCGGAAAAATTCTAGATGAGATAGGTCTTGAAAGATACTGTTGCAGGTCGATGTTCCTCGGACAAGAAGACTATCTTGAATTAATAAGCCACTTCAAGAAGAGTTAAGTTTCCATTTAGAAATATTATCGCACTTCTTACATTTCACAAGCTTAAATCCTTTCTTAATTCTAATTTCGGAATCGCCTGAGTTAAATGCAGAAAAACATTTTTTACAGAAGAGTTTTTTCTTTGTACCCAAAGAGACATTGCTTCCCATGGCCATTCTTTTAATCTTCTTTATCTCTGAAGGAGTCTTCCCTAGAAGCTTCTCAAAAAATAATTCAATCTTTTCAGAAACAACCTTCTTAGAACCACCTTTAACCATATTGTAAAAAACTAAACAGAATTATTAAGTCTTTCTTAGAAAATAAGTGAAGACAACACCGATGCTTCACATCTTGTGGGATACTAACACAAACGGCGTAGGAAGCTTGACTTCTGTGTTCGGAATGGGAACAGGTATTACCAACCTACTATGATCGTCTTCATAAGAGACATAAAGTCTTGTCTTATAAACCTTTTTATATACACAAAATTTGATAATTTAAATCGGCCTTGAGCCCAATTCAAATGAAGGTTGATAAGGGGGACAAACGGTTTCCATCAGCCTTGAGCCTAATTCAGAGGAAGGGTTGATAAGGGAAACCAGGGGTTTCCTTTATGCAGGTATGCCGGAGCGGTCAAACGGGGCAGACTCAAAATCTGTTGGCTTAGTG
>JAHJRM010000042.1 GCA_018830905.1 Nanobdellota archaeon | reverse complement strand
GAGATTGTTAAGAAGAAAGAGTAAGATTCTATTTTTCTTTATCTATAAAATTTTTGTATTAATTAAAATGAGTTTAGAAAATATGTCTGAGGAGCATGGAAGAGTAATTGAAGTGATAGCTTCTAGGGTTGCGTCTGGAGAGAATTTACTAAAGGTTGTTCAAGATTATTCTGAGTTTGCTGATGAGGTTGGTGTTGGGATGATGAGTTTGGTGCACTATGCTAATGAGTATGTTGGAACAGATTTTTAAAGATTGATAGTGTTTGTTTCTTATGGAAAAAACAACTGAACAAGAACAGTTTGACAAAAGAGAAAAAATGCTTAAAGAAATGGGAATTGAAGAAGCATTTAAAAAACTATTAGGTGCGATAAAAGAAAAGATTCAAGAACTTTTGGAGGAACAACAACCAGCAAGTATAGTTAAATTAAGAGAAATAATGCTCAGGGAATTTCCTTATGAAGGAAAAGGACATGAAAAAGTGGGATACGGTCTTAAGGGGAGGAGACAGGCAGGAGTGTATATAATTTATGAGGGAGGAGAAAATAAGGAAAACATTATTTATGTTGGAGAAGCAGATAGTTTAATACGAAGACTTCTAGGAGATATAGGAAAAGGAAGAGTAACAATTGGGGAAAAGAACGGGGAAAAGACAATAACACTATTTCACTCATTATGTAGAAAAATAGAGAAAGAAAATAAGTTTCTTAATTCGGAGAGGGGTGACAGGAAAAAAATAGAAGAAAAGATTAGGGAGGAAATAGAAAAAGATTATCTTTTCTCATATATTACGACAAGTGATAAATCTCTTGCTTTTGCAATGGAGAGGACTCTAATAGAATACTTAGAAAAGAAGGGGGTTATACTAATCAACAAAAGCGGTATTAAAAAGAATAATGAAACTAAGAAAACTCTAGAGTAATTACGAAATATTAAGAACTTTAGAGCATAAATTATCTGATAAAATGCCCCAATTAAACCAAGACAAACTTATAGATAGAGCAATTGAATTATCTTTTAAGAGAATCGCTCTTGATAAAAAAGGACTTCCCATAATAGAGAAATTTGCAAGATGTTTAATGTGTACTAAAATAACATCCACTAGAGAGTGTTACGTTTGTCTTATTATAAATAGGGATGAAAATGCAGAGAAAACAGAGAGTGTTCACGTCGAACCCAATTTTTGCTCAGAAGAATGCTGGAATAGGTTTTTGGATAAAAAATAATAATGAAATACAAGGTAATAATCAAAGCCGAGGGAGAGAATGGCAGTGGAAAGTCATATTTATTGGGAAGAATAAAAAATTTCTTAGAAAAAGAAGGATTTAAAGTAGATGATAGTTCCTTGAAGGATAGGCACGAACTTAGAGTATTGAACGAACGTTAGATTTAATATAAAAGATGATGGAAATAGACTTTATACATAAAGTCCGATTTAACCCATAATTTTTTAAACTCACTAATCATATTCTCGGTGTAGATAATACTGTTGATATTTATATCACATTCACGTTCACTTTTGTTTTTGAGAAGTTGTAGCAGTTTGTGCTGAAGCAAATAATGTAACGGTATTTCTATTAATTAAATAATTTGGAGGAATTCAAATGGCAAAAATAAGTCCTGTATCGATAAAGTACATGATTCATGCAAGTTTTCGTGTAGAGGGTGCTCTGGAAAAGCCTGATATAATCGGGGCCATATTTGGTCAGACTGAGGGGCTTTTGGGTGCAGATCTTGAAATGCGAGAGCTTCAAAAAGAAGGAAAGATAGGGCGAATTGAAGTTGAAATAGAAAGAAAAGATAAGGCAACTTATGGAATTATTAAGATTCCTACTGCGCTAGATCAATCTGAGACTACATTGGTTGCTGCTGCTGTTGAAACTATTGAGAAGATAGGTCCGTGCGACGCGCAGGTTGATGTTGAGAAGATTGAGGATGTTAGGGGCAGTAAAAGAGATTACATCATTGAAAGAGCCAAGAAATTGATGTCTGAAGTTAGCGGCACAACTGATTCTAGAGAGATTTCGAGGACTATAAGCGATTCCAGAAGGACCTCTGCTGTAAAGGAGTATGGAGATAATAAACTTCCTTATGGAGATTTGTCTGGGAAAGAATTGATTGTGGTTGAAGGACGTGCTGACGTTTTGAATCTTTTGAGAGCGGGTGTCAAAAATGTAATTGCTATGAATGGAACAAAGCTTCCTGACGATATTAAGAAGTTGGGTGAAGAGAAAGAAATTACCCTTTTCGTTGATGGTGATAGAGGAGGGAAGTTGATTGTTCAGAATGTGGTTGATAATGTGCGGATTAAGGATGTGTGCGTCGCGCCGAATGGGAAAGAGGTTGAAGAGCTTAACGGAAAGGAAATCCTGATGTGTTTGAGAAAGCGTGTCCTTGCTCAGGATTTCTTATCCGGGGCAGTTTCTGAATCTAAAGAAACTGTTTTGGATGATTCTGTCAAAGATGATTTTAAATTAATATTTGAAAAGAACAAGGGTTCTGGTAAGGCGATTTTATTAGATGATTCTTTAGGAGAGTTAAGTGTTGTATCTGCGCGTTCGCTTGCATCTTCTTTGAAGAAGTCTAGTGGTGTTTCTGCAGTGGTTGTTGATGGTTCTGTTACTGCCCATTCTTTGAAGACTGCGGATGAAGCTGGTATTAGGGTGATTGTTGCTAGTAGTTTTGCTAAAGCAGATACTAGAATTCAGTTATTGAGTTTTTAGATGTTTTTAAAGGAGAGTAAAGTTACTGCTCGTTTTCATTCACAGATTGGTTGGCTTAGAATTAATTTCTAATAAAATTTATAAACATCCTCTTTCTTTGATGTTCATGGAAGGTTCTACTACTGATGTGACGCGAGAAGAGCTTGATGCTTTTATGTTGGAGCTTGAAGGTTTGAAGTCGACAATAGAGATTCTTCAAAATAAGGAGATGATGGAGCAGATTCGAGAAAGCGAGCGTTTGGAGAAAGGGGGCGCGGAGCTCATGGATGTCGGCGTTTGAGAATGTATTTAATAAAAACACGTAATAGAAAAGTTAAGGCTGTTTTGGAAAAATATATTTCTTCGAGGAGTTCAACAGGTGATAAACTTGGTAAATTAAAAATTGATCCGCGTCGTGAGAATGGTGCTCATCCATTGAAAGGGAAGCTAGCTGGAAAGTGGGTGTATTGGTTAGGGGCTAATATAAGGATGGTCTACAAGATTGATGATGTATTGAAGTTGATTATTGTAGAGTTTGTTGGTTCTCATAAAGTTTACTGATTTACCGTTCTCTGACGCTCGTTCGTTGAAATGAAGTGTCTCCCCAACCATGAGATAACTTAGTAAAATCATTTAATGTTCATGTTAATTTAACTTTTTTTATTTAATGGCGAGCCCGAGAGATTTCGTGGTAGGCAGTAAATAAATGTAAAATCAATAAGTCGTGCGAAGTCGGGAGATAGAAGGCGAGAGAATCATAAAAACATTTAAACGCTTTTTTACTTTCAATTTTATGACAATTGTTTTTGGCCCTTCTGGGCTTGGTGGGGTTAAGGAAGCGATTTCTAATCTTGAAGAATATCATAAACTTGGTTTTGGTGCGTGTGAGATTTCATTTACTTATGGGCCTTATATCAAGAGTGAAGAGGATGCTAGAGTCATTGGAGAGGCTGCTGAGCGTCTTGGGATTAAATTAAGCATTCATGTTCCATACTGGATTAATCTAAATTCTAAAGAGTCCGGGAAGGTTGAGAAAAGTAAGGAAAGGATTCTTGAGTGTTGCAGGATTGGAACTTGGTTAGGTGCATATATAGTTGTCTTTCATCCAGGTTATTATTCTGAGGATAAAGAAGAAACTTATCAAAATATAAAATCTAGGATTATTGAGATAATGCAGGAAATGAATGAGAAAGAATATACACCTAAGCTGGCTCCAGAGACAATGGGTAAAGTTAATGTCTTTGGTAGCGCAGAAGAAATTTCTAGATTAGTTAATGAAACAGGGTGTGACTTTTGTATTGATTTCGCACATATTCTTGCAAGGGATAAGGAGTATCGTTTTGATGAGGTGTTAAAGATGTTTGAGAAGCAGAATGTTTTGCACATACATTTTTCTGGAATTGAGTATGGGGAGCTAGGCGAGAAGAAGCATAAGAAGACAACAGAAGATGAATTAAGAGCACTGCTTGAGCATTTGCCGCGTGACAAAGAGTTTGTTATAGTTAATGAGAGTCCTAATCCTGTTGGAGACTCTGTGCTCGGTTTGAGTATTTATTCTGAGTTTGGGGAAAAGAGTTAGGTTCACTCCGCTCGCGATTTATTTGGCTCAAGCCTGTCTTCGAACAGGGCTTTCGCTAAGAATTAAAATTAAGCCAGTAAAATCATGTGGTGTTCTTGTTTATTTATTTAAGGGGTTTGTGGTTCTCTTTGGACGTGGAACGAGCGAAGCGAGTTGTATAATATTTTAATATGGATAATAGAGATTAATAATCTTAATAAGTTAGTCTTTGATCTGAGTTTTATGTTGCTTGGGTGCAGATTAACTAATTGTTACTAACAGTTAGTACTCTAGAATGAACCTTATTTGTTATTACCATAAAGTTTATAAAGTATTTTCTAGTTCCAAAATCATCTATGAGGACTTAGTCCTCTGACGACAAATAAATAAAATGGAAAACAAAATGAACGCGAAGAAACTTTTGGTTTCTTTTGTGATGCTTGTAAGCGCTTTGCTTCTTGTTTCTATGGTTAGTGCT
>JAHJRM010000041.1 GCA_018830905.1 Nanobdellota archaeon | reverse complement strand
TTTCATTTTTTCAATCCTCCAATGTGATCTTTAAGGTGAGCCTGACTCCTGAAAACTCTATTCCTTATTTTTTTCCGAATGTCATCTGAATCTTCTTTAGTGATGTTCCCTTGCTCTTTAACTCCTTTTGTATATTTTCGAAGCTTCCTTGTAGCCAAGACGTACGTTCTCTTCTTTTTCTTAACTTTCTTTCTAACATTTCCAACGCTTCTCTTTGCTTTCTTCTTAAGATTTTTCTTTCTTCCATGAATGTTATTGATTAGTATAGCACCATCTTCTCTAAGGTCCTTCATATCCTGCTTAGTTATGGCTTCCTTAATATCTTCCAAACGAGAATCTACAAAAGTTATTCTCTTCTCTCCGACGCCAAATACCCTTTTCGCCAAACTTTTCTTTTTATTTAGATTCATTTTTTATTTTCTCCATTGGTTTTTCTTTATTGACTTTTTCAACTCTCACATTTTTAAGAGTGATTCCTTTTTCTTTAGCAGAACTAACAATAACCATCTTATTCTTTCTTCCAACGTTCCCTACAACAACTAGATTTTTTTTTGTGACCTTCTCAAGATCTGCTAAATTTCTAACAGTCACGATTTCTTGCCTACTAAGAGAATCATTCCTATATCCTATCTTCACAATCGCAGGTCTACCCGCCCGCTGTTCTCTCATCTTATTATGTCTTCCTCTAGGTTTTCTCCAGACTTGCTTATTCTTCCTGTTCCTTCCCAGCTTAGAGTAATTATTCCAAACTCTCTTCAAAAACTCGGGCATTATATTCCCCTCCCGGACTTATTAGTTATATAGATACCATCTTGGAAAACTCTTAGATCTCTTCCTCTTATCTTTGTGGCTGTTTCAAAATTAGCCGCAACTTGCCCTGCAAGTTCTTTATTAGAGGATTTCACAACGATTGTATTTCCATTAATTTCTACCTCAACGCCTGGAATAATCTTTGATATTCTTGGAGTCTTCTCTCCCAAGAAGTTTTTGATTATTGCCTCATTCCCTTTAATCTCCGCAGTCATAGGGAAGTGACTTGAACATATCTTTAACTGATACTCAAATTTCTCTTGCGCGCCCTTAAGCATATTATCTAAATGAGCAACAACAGTGTTTATGATTTTCTTCTCCTTCTTTGTGGCCTTCTGGCTTCCAATTCTAATCTTTCCCTCATTCATTCCCATCTCAACCTCCCCAAGAATGAACTTCCTAACTTGTTCTCCTTCTCTACCCTTAACACTAACACTAGTTCCCTCTATGCTAACCTCAACACCTTCAGGAACTTCAATCTCTCTGTATATTTCTCTTCTCATTTTAATAAAAGTAGGCGATCAAACTTCCGCCAGCCCCCTCTTCGATTACTTCTTCGTGAGACATTATTCCTTTGTTTGTTGAAATAACAATGGTTCCCATATCTCTTGCGGGCAAATATCTCCTCACATACTTATCAATTCCATCTTTCTTCACATAGAATCTTGGCTTGATAGCCTTACACTCCATGAAATCTCCGAGGGTCACTTCAACAGATCTATTCTTCGTATTGATTTTATATTTTTTAATAACACCTTTCTGCTTCATGATTTTCATGATTTCTATCAAGAGGGTCGAGACTTTTGAAATCTCCAAAGTTTCCTTTCGAGCTTTCTTTGCATTTCGAATCATATTCAACGCGTCTGCAACAATATCTTGTGACATTTTAACTATATTTTTTGAATCCGATTTCTTCAGCCATTTCTCTGAAACACTGTCGGCATAAATTTAATCCATATGATTTTATGTGCGCCCCAAACCTACCACATTTCTCGCATTTATTTCTTGCAATTCCAGTAGTCTTCTCTTGCGGCTTGTTGTGCTTGAGGAACTTGTCCCTCTTAACTGGCTTATTTTTAAGCTGTTTCAATATTTTGTTCCAATCACTTGCAGTCATTTTAGTTAAACTTCGTTCCGAAGTTATCCTCCATGAATTTAATTATTTCTTCTTTCGAAATAGTCTGTCTCTTCGAAAATTTTCCTTTCTTTATCTTCCTTAACTTAACTCTCCTTCCCGATCTTTTTAAAACCACTGTAACATCCAATCCAATAATTCCTATCTCTCTTTGATATTCCGTTCCGGGAATCTCAATATATTCTTTGATTCCAAATGAAAAGTTATTCTCACTAATCTGTTTCTTCTTCAAAATATTATCTCCTGCAGACAAAAGGTTTTTTAGAAGCGCTTCAGGATTTTTCCTTAGAGTCACAACTGCCCCCACCTCGAGGTTAGGTCTAATATTCCAAGAAGGAATTCTCTTTCTCGAAATAACTTTTGTTGGTTTCTTCCCTGTAAGCAATTTCAAAAGCGCAAATCCTTTCTCTAATCCTGCACCAGTTCCACCTACGCTAAGAACAACTTTCTCAATACGTATTGTTCTCATAATATTTGAATCCTTATTCTTTACAGGTTTTTCCATTTGACTTTCCATTTTCAACCGCCATCATTTGTTTAATTAGAACGTTAACAATCTCGCCATTACTCTCCAACTCTGCAGATTTATTCTCTTCGTGAATATTTTTGATAAGTCCTTTCTTACCAGAATATTTGCCTGCAACAACAATTGCATTTGAACCGACAGAAAATGGAACGCACTCTGTTATCTTATTTTCCTTAAAATTTATTACTGCAGAGTCCCCCATCCTACATTTTATATCTGACAAGAAGTTTCTTCCGTCACTAAGATTCAACTGAATCTTTTTTCCCTTAAGGATTTTCTTATCAACAATCTTCGCCACCTTTTTTGTAGAGTCTTTCTCATCTATCTCCTCAACGTCAAATTTTCCTTTATCAGTTATGCTCATCTTGTAATACTTATTGGATGGAACAATCGTTATGGTATCGAACAACAAAATATTATTTTTCTCCTCAAAAACTGGAGAGGTGTTCAAGAGAATCTTCTTCTCCCTAAGCGCCGTTTTAACTTCCTTCCTATTCTGCGCCACTTTCAACATATCTCTAAGCAAGACTAAAACAGGGACGCCGTCATTTATGCTAAAGTTAGGTCTAACTACGTACTTCGTTCCTTTTCTCGCAACAGGCCAGGTCTTTGGCATCTTATGTCTTTTTGTGTGCATTATTTTTTACTCTCCGTTTTTTCTTTTTGAACTTTTACCTCTTCCTTAACCGAGCTCTTTGTCTCAAATTTAAGCGACTTATTTCTTTTTTTATCATCTCTGTTCAATTCAGTAATCTGAAGATTCGAAGGTCTCAAACTAACATTAACTTTTGAACCATCTTGTTTCTTAACCTGCATACCTTCAACTTCAATCTTTCTTAATTTAGTTCTTATCTTTAGTATCTTTCCAGTCTTGCCTTTAAACTTGCCCCTCATAATTTTAACGATATCTCCATTCCGAAGGGTGATAGATCTTATTCCGTGCTTCTTCCGCAAATCTTTTGCAAGATTTGCCCTAATAAATTTCTTCTGAATATGAATCGGAGCATTGGCTAAATACTTTCTCTGTTTCCTCGGCTGTTTGCTCGAGTTCCACGCGATACTAAATTCTTTTTTCATTTTAGTAAACCACTGAAGCGATTCTTGCAACTTGTGGCCATCGCTCCATAACCTCCCTTGCCACTGGTCCTTTAATCTGGGTTCCCTTAGGATTACCCTTCTCATCTTTGAGTATTGCAACTGCATTGTCCTCAAAAGCTACTCTCTCGCCATCAATTCTCCTATAAGGTTTCTTTTGCCTCACAATGATGCCATCGAAAACATGCCCTTTCATATCTGGAACACCCTTTCTGATACTGACTTTTACCATATCCGCCATCTTTGCACATCCTTGCTTACCCTTTCGACCCTTACCCCTCTTAACAGAAACAAGCCTTGCTATCTTTCCTCCGCTATTGTCCGCAACAACAAGCTTTGCTCCAAGGTTCAATCCACGAGTAGCTTTTGCAGATATTGCTTTCATTCGAAGTTTCTCCTACGGAGAATGAGTGAAAATCTCTGATTTGCTTTCATTCTTCGCTACCTTCATTTTTATTTGAATCTGCTTTTCCGATAACCGTGAAGTGAATAATCTTACTAAGGGGTCTACACTCCTGAACAAGTACAAGGTCTCCTATATTTATGCTATCTTCCATACAATCAGATAATCTAGCGTGAACCTTTGTTTTGTTTTTAGCATATCTTTCATACTTTCTGAAATAAATCATTCTTTCAAATTCAATTGCAATCCTCTTTGGGAACTTTGAAACTACTACCCCTTTGAAGATTCTACCTCGTGCCTTAAGATGTCCATGAGTAACACAATCTCTATCTTTGCATATAGCTCCGACTATCTTTGAACCTTCTGCGATTTTTCCTTCTGGTTTTTTCTTGTTTTCTTCCATTTTGTTTTTGTTTGGTGTGTTTACTCCCCAATCGAGTCTCTATCGAAACCAAGACCTATGAGAAGGTCTCCGACCTTACTCTTGTGGTCTCCCTGAAGCTCCACCACGTTGTCCTTGTAAGTCCCGCCACAAGCGAGACTATTTTTCAAGTCTTTCGCGATTTGCTTCACATCGATTCCACTCTCGAAGCCGGTGATAATTGTAACGATTTTTCCGTATCTTTTCTTGTCGGTCGTTACCCTTATCTTCTGCGAACTCTTCACGATTTGGTCGCACACACAGGCCTGATCTGGCAGGCCACATTTTGGACATATCTCCATGTTATTTTTGACTATTATCCTTGCTAATCGTTAGGAGCTTTGCAATCGTTCGCTTAATTTCTTT
>JAHJRM010000040.1 GCA_018830905.1 Nanobdellota archaeon | reverse complement strand
CAGGTTTGAAAATAAAAATCAAAACAAGCAACAGCACAATAACAATAAGACCTATCACAATTTTTCGGGTATTATCCCTCTTCTTTTTCTTCGAATTAACTTTCTTAGAAACCTTCGACTTAACAGCCACACTCTTTTTCTTCACAACTCTTTTTTTTGTTTTTCTCTTCACCATCTTATTAATTAAAACGCCTCGGCTCGGACCATATTAAAAATGATGCAATTAGCTACTTAAAATACTTTTTATATTCTGCGAGATATCTTCTAAAAAACCACTGAATAAAAATATTCTCATCTTTGTTCACCTGAGACCTTTCAAGAGCATTATAATAACTATTTCTTTTTGCATAGGGTATATCCAACATTGGAAAATCAAATTTCTTTAAAATAAAGTTCATCATTAATCTTGAAATTCTGCCATTGCCATCAGTGAAAGGATGAATGGTTACAAACTTTAAATGAACTAAAGCCGCTAATTCAACAGGGTGAAGCTTTTCCTTCTCTTTATTGTACCAATAAAAAAACTCCTTTAATAAAAGATTTAGTTCTAAATGCATTGGGGGTTTAAACTTTGATTGAGCGATTGCAACATTGTGATTTCTTGTTTTTCCCGCGATGTCTCTAGCAGTTCCTTTCATCAATCCAGAATGCCATTCTAAAACAATTTGCAGATTCAAATCTTTTTTATAACACAACATTTCAAAAAATACTTTCTTGTGCGCTTCAGCTTCTTTAACATCCCTCAATGATTTTGATTTTGGAGTTATCCCGTCTTCAAGAAGATTAAAAGTATCTTTTAATGAAAGAGTGCTTCCTTCTATTCTTTGAGTGTTATAAGTAAATTTAATTGCAAAAGTATTTTTGGCCTTTTCTCTTGCAGAAATCGGCATCGCTTTATGCTCTATATTAAAATTGTTCTTTAACCTATCAATGTCTCCAAAAAACTTATCTTTATAAAATTCTTGCATAAACTCTTTCTTTTTTTCTTCAATATCTTTCGGGATAATTTCGCCTAAGTAAAACTGTTTCTTTTTTACAGATTTCCCTTCCCGATAACTATGCACAAGATAATAGTACTTCTTACTACCTTTTGCGATTTCCTTAATTTCTACCATGAAAATTAGTATACCTACATATTTATAAATATATTGTTTTTTGGTAAAAGTAGGTACACGCCATGACCAGACATCTGATTATTGGAAGGGGATTAATCCTTACTGGCGATATCTCCAAATAGATGGGACATTAACCAAGAAAATTTATCTTCCAAAAAAGAACGGACTTCTTCAGACAAGACAATAATTAAAAAACAGATTAAACCCCAAATACTCAAGGACCCTAATCTTGGAATAAATTCTTGCCAGATTAAAATTCCTCCCATACCACCCAAAGCAATCCTAGCGAACCAGCCCATCTTAGATTACTCCATTCTCATTACAATAATAGAAACCTTGAGAACTTACTCCGGGTCCTTCATTTTTACTTCCGAGTACTATCACAATAGGATAATCTTGTTTTGGAAGTTGTTTTTCAATTATGTAGTTTATGTTATGCTCTTTCTGTTCTTGTGTTAATGCTGAATTCTCATAATTATCTCTAATCCAATTAGAAGCAGAAGCAAAATCTTCTTGGTATCCGGTGTTTTTCAAATCAAAAATTCCTATGGTCAAAAATTGGGAGGTACAAAAATTAATTAATTTTTGTTCTTGGGATATTGTTGGCTCTTCAGGAATCTCTTCGGGAATCGGTTGTTGTTCTTGAATAATTATTGGTTGTTCAAAATCCTTTTCTGAAATAGAATTCAAATTATTGTCTGGAGAATTACTGATAAGATTTGAGTTATCTTCAATATCCTCCTCTTCTTTTAAACAATCACAATATAATTGGTCTTTAATACATTCAAAAGAATAATATTCCATGTCTTTTTGACCACAATAAACGGAGCACATAGTTTCTTTCAACCTATCTTTTTCTAACCCTTCCATTTCTGCCTTTGTTTCATAAATAGAACAAGAGTCGTAGGGATAATAAGTATTTACTCGTTCTAAATTTTGGGAAGTTTTTTTTGTTTCTGAATCAAAATTAATTTCTTGAGAAATATAATCCCCATCATTTGTGTTAGTTGCCCCCATGTCAAAATCTTCTTGATCTTGTGAACTGGCTATCGAATGCCCTATTGAACGAATTCGATTTTCTAAGGGATTCAAACTTTCGGGCGAAATCACCCAAGAAACGATTAAACTTCCCACTACAAAAATGGATAACCACAAAAAAACCTCTGAAAAAGATGCCTTCTTATTCATCCGAAATTTAAGGATAAATTCTATAAAAACCTATCTTTTTTTAAGAATCGTAACAATAGAAAACTTCTCTCTTTTCTTCCCCTTTCTATAATTCAACGCCCCAACCAGGACTCGAACGCGAGATGGAACCAAGATTCTCTCGCGCTCTTTCCTTCTCGTTTAAACCGATTTTTCAGTCCTGGTTTTTTAACGCCCCAACCAGGAATCGAACCTGGATGCCGCGAACGGCCCGGATGTTTACTTCACCTAGCGATTTCGCCGAGGTGCTTTGAAATCGCCCTTCCGTGTAAAAGGAGGGGTGACTTGTTAGGGGAACGGCGTTCCCATACGATTAGCAATCCGGTGCAATACCCTTATGCGATTGAGGCCTTACTCAATCGCGCTACTCCAAAGGAGAGGTTGATAAGGAGAACCTTGGTTTCCTATCAGGCCTGACCCTAATTTAAAGGAGAGGTTGATAAGGAGAACCTTGGTTCTCTTTATTATGCGATTGAGGCTTGAGAATATAGGAACTTTATTGCTTAAAAGGTTTTTCATAGAAATGACTTTGTTTAACGTAATCTATTAAGAAACAATATAAATCGTGTTTGTTTTTCTATTATTAATTTTAAATAAATTTGTGAGCGCAGCGAACAAGTAACTTATCTTATCTTATCCATTAACGCATTTTTACTGGAATAAAATAAACAAACCAGACAAACCAAATAATCCACAAGGCTCCAAACCAATCTTGTGTTAAAATTTTAGGAATTCCCCAGAAACCAAAAAATCCCAAAAACCCTAACTGCCAATTTCTTCTAAGTTTTTTCATTTTGTAATAGCGGGGGTGGGATTTGAACCACACGATCTCCGGGTTTCCCATATATTGTTATACACAATTATGGGCCCGACGAGGACTCCAGACTCCTCTACCCCGCTCTGTATACAAATAATCCTACAAATCCCTTATAAAACTTTCCAACAATCAAAAAGCATAAAAACAAAACATATTTCTTCAAGTAATGGAAACGCTTCTTTTAGGAATTGATGATGCGGGCAGAGGCCCTCTAATCGGTCCAATGGTCCTTGCAGGAGTCTTAATCGATAAAGAAACAGAGACAGAATTCAAAGAAATAGGAATAAAAGATAGCAAACAGCTAACAAATAAAAGACGTGAATTCTTTGAGAACATAATAAAAGAAAAATCTAAGGCATACGATCTAGTTGTGATACACCCTAAAGAAATAGACGAAACAAACGCAGCAGGAATCAAATTAAATGAGGTAGAAGCAATGGCTGCTGCAAAAATAATAAACACTCTAAACAAAGGCTCAAAAAAAATAAAAGTCGTTCTTGATTGCCCATCAGTATCGCTAGTAAAATGGGGTGATTATCTTAAAACACACATAGAAAACTTATCCAATCTCGAGGTCGTCTGTGAACACAAGGCAGACAAAAACCATATATCTGTTTCGGCAGGATCAATAATAGCAAAACAAGAACGGGAAAGACAAATGGACGGGTTAAGAAAAAAATACGGAGAAGAAATGGGCTCAGGTTATAGCTCTGACCCCCTAACAAGAAAGTTTCTAGAAAAGAACATCGAGACCCACAACGACAAAGGAATCTTCAGAAAAAGCTGGGCAACCTGGAAAGAAGCAAACAGAAAAAGAAGTCAAAAGAAGTTATTCTAATCCGCTCTCCTTAGGCTCGCAAAATAACTGAATAAAATCACTCGTTTATTCTTATTAATTTTTTGACTATCATTTTCTTTTAAGCGAAAATCTTGGCAAAGCCAGATTTGAGCCAATAAATCTGCGAGTGCAACGAGCAGTAAAATCTAAAAGTGAATTATCTTAATCCTTAAAAACCCTTTTACATTTTAACCATAATGACTTACATCAAAAGGTTAGTGATGCACGGTTTCAAAAGCTTCCCCAGAAGAACAGAAATTCCATTCACTCAGGGAATAAATATCATACTCGGTGCAAACGGTTCAGGGAAATCAAATGTTTCTGATGCAATATGTTTCGCCCTAGGAAGACTCGGCACAAAGTCAATAAGAGCAGCGAAAGCAAGCAATCTTATATTTATGGGAACAAAATCTGCAGCGCCAGTAAAAGAAGCATCTGTAGAAATCGTATTCGACAACTCTCAGAAAACATTCTCTATTGATAGCGACGAAATAGCCATAAAAAGAATTGTAAGAAAAAACGGACAGAGTCTCTACAAAATAAATAATATAACAAAGACAAGACAAGAAATACTAAGCCTACTAGCTCAGGCAGGAATCGATCCCCAGGGATTCAATATAATTCTTCAAGGAGAAATCCAGAACTTCGTAAGAATGCAACCAGAAGAACGAAGAGGCGTTCTAGAAGAAATATCTGGTATATCTATTTATGAATCAAGAAAAGAAAAATCCCTGAAGGAGCTAGAAAAAACGGAAGACAGACTAAGGGAAGTAAACTCCATTCTAAAAGAAAGAACTCTTCACCTAAACAATCTTGAAAGAGAAAGACAGGAAGCACTAAGATACAAGAAACTAGAAAGCGACATAAAAAAGTTCAAAGCAAGCATTCTCACACACGATTTAAAAAAAGGTCAAAAAGAATCCGAGAGAATCAATTCAGAAATTGGTAAAAGGAATGAAGGAATACAAAAGGTAAGAAAAGTCATAGCCAATATTGAAAGAGAGATGGAAGAACTAAGACAAAAGATTAACAAAATCAATCTGGATATACAAAAATCCACGGGAGTTGAACAAGAAAAACTGAACAGAGATATAGCCAACTTAAGAGCAGATCTCGCAGGAATGAATGTTAATCTCGGAAACTACAAATCACGACTTGACGGAATCTCCAATCAAAAAGAAGAACTAAAAATCTCGCTAAAAGAATCTGAAGAATCGATAAACGAACTACAAAGAGAATCACCAACACCCAACAAAAAGAAAAAAGAAATAGACGAAAAAAAGAAGAAGATAGAAGAATTAGAAGCGCAGAGAAAGAAATTCTATATAACGCGCTCAGAAGCAAACTCTCTCAGCGAAATAATCAAAGACAAAATTCGCCTCTTCCAAAACTACGCTCACGAATCTGATATACTTGTAAGTCAAACAGAATCGCTATCGATAGAAATCTTTGATCCTAAGGCAAATAGTAAAAAACTCGAAAGCATCAAATCTTCATTATCTGAGAAAAAAGAAACTCTGAGTAACATCATGAGAAGAGAAATGGAATTGGAAAAAATAAACTCCATAAACGAATCAGAAATTGAAAATCAAAAGAGACTTCTCCAGAAGATAGAAAAAATAGATATCTGCCCAGTTTGTAAGAACAAAATAACACCAGGGCACATGAATGAAATAGAACAAGAAGTTAAACCAATAATTGAAAAATTGAAAAGAGACATAGAAAATGCCGATAAGGAACTAAACAACATTTACCAAAACAAGGACATTCTTACAAAAGATATAGAAGAACTAACTCAGAAAATATCTCAAACAGAAACCGACCTAAACAAGATTTCTAACATAAACGAAAAGAAAGAACAAATAATTAATATTCAGGAAAAATCAGAAAATCTAAAGAAAGAAATTAGCGAATTAGAGAAGAAGAAAAACTACCTGGATAAGACAATAGACTCTTATTCAAATGTTGAACAAAAGTACGAAACACTCAGCATAGAGATTCAAGAGATATCTCTAAGAACAAAGGAAACAATATCTTCAGAAGTCTCATTTAAACAAAGAGAACTTGAAAGAATAAAAATTTCTATTAAACAAATTTTAAGAGAAGAGGAAGAACTGAAAGAAAAAGAAAAGACTCTACAAGGAGCGTTTGAGGAAAAAAATAAGGAATTATCATCTAAGAGAAAACAAGAGGAAGATTTGACAAAGAGATTCAAGAAGATGATAGAAGAAAGAGATTCAATACATTCAAAAACAAGACAAAGAGAATCAGAGGTTCTTTCAAAACAAAACGATATTCAAAACATAGAGCGAGAAATAAACGAGTTTAAGATTGAAAGAGCAAGAGTGAATGCAGAAACTGAAAACTTTGAAACAGAATTACTTGAATTCCCAAATATTGAAATAATCAGTGGAAGTAAAGAATTGCTCATACAACGTCTAGAAAAAGCGAAAGAAATAATCTTTAGAATTGGAACAGTAAACCTTCGTTCTCTTGAAGTCTATGATTCAATCAAGAAAGAATACGATTCGATAAGGGAAAAGACCGAGATTGTTTTCAAAGAGAAGGAAGATATTATGAAGATAATCAATGAGATAGACAACAAGAAGAAAAAAACCCTCCTACAGACCTTAAATAAGATAAACGAGCTCTTCTCAAGAAACTTCTCTCAACTAAGCATTAAAGGACATGTCTTCCTTGAACTTGAAGACAAACAAGATCCATTCTCAGGAGGAATAAGCATTGTAGTCAAAACAGGTCACGGCAAATACTTTGACGTTCGCTCACTATCAGGAGGAGAACAAACACTTGTCGCTCTCTCACTCATATTCGCAATCCAAGGATACAGGCCATACTCATTTTACATGCTTGATGAAATAGACGCGGCACTAGATAAAAAGAACTCTGAACGCCTCGCACATCTTCTAAACAGATACATGCAAAACGGACAATACATAATAATAACACACAATGACGAAGTCATCTCGTGCGCAACGAACCTTTACGGCGTCAGCATGCACGACGGTATAAGTAAGATAATTAGTCAGAGATTGGATTAGAAATTAATAAAAAAGAAGAAACTGATTAAGTTAAAAATGGAAATATTAAGAATAAAAGATGAAACAGGACGAGAAATAATCTTAAGTAAAAAGCAGTGGAAACATCTACAAAAGCACCCCCAAATAGAATTGTGCATATGCACAATTCTATTGAAAGAATAAAAGAAACAATAAAAAATCCGTCTGTTATAAGATACAGCGAATTTGATGAAAAAGTTAATTATTTTTATAGAGAGTATAAAGATATGGACACAAGAGAAAGATATCTTTTTATCTCAGTTAAATATTTAAAAGACAATGGTTTTATAGTAACATCATTTTATACAAATAAAATCACAGGCATAAAATGGAGAACATGAACTTATATTACGACGACGAAGGAGATTTTCTAGAAATGTCAGTCGGCAATACATCAAATTGTTTTTTTGATAATCTGGGGGACGGCATTTTTAAGATAGTAGATAAACAAACAGGGGAAACAAAAGGCATTGCAATCCATAATTTTAGGTCTCAAACAAAAACAGAAGAGGTAAATCTCAAGCTACCTTTTAGTTTTAAATTTGAATAATTCTTTTTCATATGAATTAACCAGAAATTGTATTAAAAAAAGTGATTAATACTTAGAAAGATATCCTAAATAATCCTTTGCCAAATTTAGAACTTACTTTTTCTCTCATTCATGTACCTAATGAATATGTTTAAAATCCGCATTACATACATAAATGGATAGGCAAGATAATAAGTCAAATATTTGAAATGAAAAAAGAACAACTTCTAAAACATCTAGAAACAAAAGGTTTTTCAAAAAAAATTTTAGGTTCGTTTGCGTTAGTTAAAAGAGAAAACTTCATTCCTGAAAACCTCCAAAGTGATTCATATGAAGACACAGCGCTCCCAATAGGAAATGGACAAACAATTTCACAACCATACACAATTGCAATAATGCTTTCAAAACTCTGTCTTAAAAAGGATCAAAAAGTTCTTGAAATAGGCTCTGGTTCTGGTTATGTATTAGCTTTAATCTCAAACATCATAGGGAAAAGAGGAAAAATCTTCGGGATGGAAGTAATAGAAAATCTAGCAAAAAAATCCAAAGAATCCCTAAGAAATTATAAAAACATTCAGATTTATTCAAAAAGTGGATTTAAGGGTTTACCAGAAAAAGCACCTTTTGATAGAATTTTAATAAGCGCAGCAGTCCACAGAATTCCAAAAACACTCATGAGTCAACTAAAAGAAAAAGGAATTCTTGTAGCTCCAAAAGGCTCTAGATTTGAACAAAGCATTATAACAATCCAGAGAAAAGGAAATAAGTTCATAATAAAAAATAAAATTCCCGGATTTATTTTTGTGCCTCTTGTTGAGGAATAATCAAATAATATTCTTAATAAAAAAGGAGAAGCTAACAAAAAAAAGTAAAAAAGTAAAAAAGTTAGTAATAGCTTTCTCCGAATTCTTCAGACTTCTGGGGTTTCTTTCCAAGTAGTACGATCAAAACAACAAGCAATACAATAAAAATTATTGCAAGGATTATTGTTAGAACAACTATTGGACTTGTGACTTCTCTTCCATCGAAGACCTTACTGAAACTAACGGTCTCAACAAGGTTACCGTCAACAGAGAACACATTGACTACATAGTCATATGTTCCCGGAGCGTTTGCAATTGCGTCAATAGCAACAGTTCTGCTAGATCCAGCTGGAACCGAAACAAGGTTCTCGCTTGTGCTAACAGATACAACGCCTGTGGACTGTGGAACAAGCCTGTAAACAACCATCTGATTTGTAGGGTTTACAATCAGCAACTGGTTGCCTGAAACGATAAAGTTTCCATTGGAGAACTGATTCTCTACAACAACTTGGACAGTCTGACTTGAAACAGTATCACCATTTCCAGTCTTAATCTCCAAAGCGTAAACACCTTTTACAGCATCGTAAGGAATCTGAAGGAATAGTCTTCCACTCAGTGTATCCTCATCGTCTTCGTTACACTTTCTATTAAGGTCAACGCCGTAGTTGTCTTCAGCTTCAAAAGTCCTGTCACACTCAAGCGCAACAAGGTCTCCAAAGAAGGATGTTCTTTTAACATCCAAAGCAGAAAGTTCTGCAGTTACAAACAAATCATCAAGATCGTTGTAACCTACGTTCTTCAAAACAATATCAACAGGAAATAGCTCTCCTGCCTTAACTGTCTGTGGAACAACAACTGAAAGAACATCTAAACTGTAAGATTTTCTCTGAATTCTCAAAGGAACACTGGTCTCAGATCTATAACCGCTACCACTGATTCTCAATTCAAGATCAGCAAAGCCGCTAAGACTGTCCTTCAAGTCAAAAGGAACTTCTATAGCAAGAGTTCTAACATATCTCTGCCCAAACTCTACATCAAAAAGGCTTGTCTCTGCTTCGACTGTTTTCCTGTCTCCAGAAAGCTCTACTGTAACAGTCACGTCCGGAGCATTCACTT
>JAHJRM010000039.1 GCA_018830905.1 Nanobdellota archaeon | reverse complement strand
GTATGAACCGTGTCTTGTCGTGGTATGACGATTTTGACACGGCAGGTTGAAAAGAGGTTGTGAGGATATACCTCTGGTATACACAGAGGATATATACTATTTAAATGTTATGATTTTCTGAAGATAAATCACTAGTTGTTGTGCTCACTTGTTTCCTCTCGTCCGGTGATACTTCAAACGAAACAGACTTTGTCATGTTTCTTCGCTTTAATAAAAATTAATGTGGAAAAATCTGTAAGTTAATTTCAATTTTATTTTTTATCCTGTTCTTAAATTTGAGTCTTAAATTTTTTTGCCATTTCTTGCGAACACTTTAAAAACTTCTGGGCATTTTTCTGTTAATGGATTTTAAGGATTTAAAAAAAGCAGGTGTTAGCAATGCTGATGATATTTCTATAAAAGAAATTGAGATTAAAGATAAAAAAAATAAACTGGAAATAGATCTTGAAGAAATAAGGATAAAAAGAAGAGAAGAAAGAAAAAAGAAAATAAACAATATAAAAAAATTCATAAAAAATTTTTGGAGTCTTCTTTGGAAAGATGATAGTTTCAAGGGATGGGTTTTTTCAGTAGTGTTTATATTTTTGTTTATCAAATTTCTTTTCTTTCCTTTTATGAGTCTTGTTACTGGGACGGCTTTGCCGTTAGCGATTGTTGAATCATGTAGCATGTATCACGATGGGGGAATGTTTTCAGATGTTGATTCGTGGTGGGAGTCTCAAGAAAGTAAATATGCTTCTTTTGATATTTCTCTAGAGGAGTTTGAGAATTTTCCTATGAAGAAGGGTTTTACTAAGGGGGACATTCTTTTTATCGTCGGTGCTGATTCGAACAATTTAAATGTGGGAGATGTTGTTATTTTCGATGCGAGTCAGAGGAATCCTGTAATCCATAGGATAGTGGGCATTCGTGAAGAGAATGAAGAGAGGATTTTCTCTACGATTGGAGACAATAATATGCAGCAGTTGCCTTTTGAGAATTCAGTTACTAGAGATCAGATTGTCGGGCGGGCGGTTGTTCAGATGGTTCCTTATGCAGGATGGATGAAGCTTTTGATGTATGAATGGAAGCGACCTGTTTCTGAGAGGGGTTTTTGTAGTTAATCGTAAAAGAAAATTATTTAAACAATAGTTCTCTCAAATAAAAAGTTCAAATGGAATTCTGTCCTAAATGTGGCGCGGTTTTGATTCACAAGAAGAAAAATGATGGTTGTCCTAGGTGTAGATATTCTGTTAAAGGCAAGATTAAGTTGAAGACCTCTGAAACTGTTGGTGAGAAGAAGAAAATTAATATCATCTCTGAAAAAGAATCTGAGGTTCATCCTGTTGTTGAGTTAGATGAGAAGTGTGTGAAATGTGGGAACAAGAAAGCGTATTTCTGGACAATGCAAACGCGTGCTTCTGACGAAACCGAGACTAAGTTCTTCAAGTGTACGAAGTGTAGTTTGACTTGGAGAGATTATAGATAGATTATTTTTTAAATCCCCAATCTTTATTCAGATTATGGCTCCGTAGCTCAGTTTGGTCAGAGCACTGGACTCTTATGCAAGGATATGTATCCTTACGTTCTTCCCGAACGTGTCGTGAAGAAATCCAGGTGTCGAGGGTTCAAATCCCTCCGGGGCCATACGAGATTTGAACACCTTGGGGTTTCGTTCGAAATCAGATTTCGGACGACGGAGAGCGTAGCGACCCACAAATCCCTCCGGGGCCACTTTTACTTTTTAGAAATATTTTTTAAATTCTTCGCAAGGTTTGCTCTCTTCTCAAGAATGCGTGTAACTTTTATTCTCTTTTTACCTAGTTTTGAAGGATTAGTAATTATGTCTCCTGGTCTTGCTGCAATTATTTTATTGAGAAGACTTATAGGAATCTTTTTATCTTGAGGGATTCCTAGTTGCTTATGTAAGACACCTTTTTTCAAATGAATCTTTTGAATCCACTTAAACACCATTATATATGTTGGAATAGATGGATTATAAATTTTTTTATTGTGCATGATGAGAGGATGGATTCGCTATCGCTTGCATTATTTGGCTCACAATTCGTATGGGGGAAGTATCCCCTTGAGTTCACTTCGTTCCCTCTCGTCCGCCAAGATGTCGAACGAGACAAGTCACCCCCTTCTAAGTTAGACTCACTTTGTTCGTAATTTGTTGGCTTTGTTCAATTGT
>JAHJRM010000038.1 GCA_018830905.1 Nanobdellota archaeon | reverse complement strand
GGAACTAAATCTGTTGCACAGGTTAAGAAAGTTATTGATGCTGTGATAAAGCAATTGAAGAAAATTAATGTTAACATAACGGCGAAGCCGAAGATTACTGTTCAAAATATTGTTGCGTCTGGGACGATAAATCTAAAGTTGAATCTTAATTTCTTGGCTCTTGAAATGGAGAACACAGAGTATGAGCCAGAGCAGTTCCCTGGTCTTGTCTATAAGTTGATAGAGCCTAATGCGACGTTCTTGCTTTTTAGTAATGGGAAGCTTGTTTGCACCGGAACAAAAAATAAGAAACAGCTTGAAGACAGCATGGCACAGCTTTTAGGTAATGTTAAGGCTGTTTTGAAAAATTACAAGAAGTGATTCAGATGAAATTTATAAAGAATGTTGGCAGATTTTTGAAGGGCGTGAATATGAAGGCCTTTATCTATGGTATGTTCTCTAACTGGGGTTTGGTCGTCGCTGCGAATATCTTTGGGATAGCTTTCATTAACATTATTGGCTTGGACCTTGTTAAAGTGTTTCACCCAATTGTCTACCTTGTTTTCTCAATATTATTCTATTTTCCTTCCCCTAAGGCTAGTGATTTTAGATTAGGATGGCTTGTGGGCTTTGTTATAGGCTTGGGTTTCCTTTTCAAGTATTACTATCCTTTATTCTTTGGAGCTTAATGTGTTTTTTGGCTTCTTTATTGTTCTGAATCAATCCGCCTCAAACCCCACCACCGCCCATTAAGATAGCTTAAATTAACTCGGTAAAATCAGAAAATGTTCTTGTTAATTTATATGCGAGCGTAGCGAGCTTATTAGTCTCCGAACGTCATCTTTCTAAAGGTGTTGAAAGGGCATAATAAACTATAAAAATCAAATAGACCTTCTTTTTTCATGGAAGAGGATTCTCAGGAAAAAAAGCCGGCGAATGAAGAGTTGATGATTGAAGCAAAGAATTTTTTTGAATCCTATAAAAAGGAAGTCGGGGATTCGATAAGGAAAGGGAAGAGTGTGATAAATGTTGATTTTTCTACTCTGACAGAGTTTTCAAATAAGCTTGCGGAAGAGGTTCTTTCTAATCCGGAGGAGACGTTGAGTCTTATTGAGACTGCGATTGAGGAGACAGGGCTTGTAGAAAAGGTCAGGGTGCGTTTGATTAATATGCCTAGGACCCAGGAGATAAAAGTTAGGAATATTCGTTCGAGGAATCTTAATGAGTTAATTGTCATTGAAGGGATTGTTAGGCAGGCGTCGGATGTTAGACCGCAGGTTGTTAATTCTAAGTTTGAGTGCCCTTCGTGTGGGACTATTATCTCTGTTTTGCAGATAGAGAAGAAGTTTAGAGAGCCGAGTCGATGTTCGTGTGGTCGTCGAGGGAGTTTTAGAATTGTAAGTAAGGAGATGGTTGATACTCAAAGGCTGGTTATTGAGGAGGCTCCGGAGTCGCTGTCCGGCGGAGAGCAACCTAAGAGACTTAATGTTTTCCTTAAAGAGGATTTGGTTGAGCCTAAGATGGAGGAGAAGACGACTCCCGGAAGTAGGGTGAAGGCTGTGGGCGTTTTGAAAGAGGTCCCTGTTCCTTTGCAGTCTGGTGGTTTGTCTACAAGATTCGAGTTGGCTATTGAAGCAAACAATGTGATTCCGTTGGAAGAATCTTTTGAGGATTTGGATATTAGTGAGGAGGATGAGAAACAGATTCTTGAGTTGTCGCAGGACCCAAAAGTTTTTGAGAAGCTCTCTAAGAGTATTGTTCCGAGCGTTTGGGGGCACGATGAGATAAAGAAGTCACTTGTGTTACAGTTGTTTGGAGGGGTTCTCAAGACGCACGCTGATGGGCAGAGGAGTAGGGGCGATTTTCATATTCTTTTAATAGGGGACCCTGGGGTTGCAAAGTCCGTTATACTTGTTTTCATGTCAGGGATTTCGCCTAAGGGAAGATATCTTGTTGGAAAGAGCGCTTCTGGCGCTGGGCTTACTGCAACGGTCGTTCGCGACGAATATTTGAGGGGCTGGAGTCTTGAGGCTGGGGCAATGGTTCTTGCTAATAAAGGTTTGGTGTGTATTGATGAGTTGGAGAAGATGGATCCTAATGATAGAAGCGCCATGCATGAGGCTATGGAACAGCAATGCATGATGCCGGAATTTAAACTGCTTTTGTCTAATGGGAAAGAAATTGAGATAGGAAAATTAGTGGATGGATTAATGGAAAGAAATTGTGGCAAAATTTATAATGGAAAAGATTGTGAAATTCTTCCTGTAGATTCATTAGAATTAATTTCGACAGATTTTGTCAATCATTTTCCTGTGAAAGCAGATAGGATTAGCAGACATACTGCTCCTGATATGTTTGTAAAAATAGAGCTCTCAAATGGAAGGGAAATTACAGTCACTCCTGAGCATCCTTGTTGGATTGTTAAAGACGGAAAAATAATAACTCTTCCTGCAGAAAAATTGAGGGCAGGGGAATTCTTTCCTATTCCTTCAGAAATAAATATAAATTCAAAACCTTATGATAAAAAAAATGATTTGCTATGCAAGATTTTGGGATATCATATTAGCGATGGCTGTTATGAATTAAATAGGGGCAAAAAAACAGGAATTCAGTTTTGTAACAATGACGAGACTCTTCTAAACGATTATAAAAATGCAATTAAATCTTATTTTAAAATTTTTCCAATAATAACGAAAAGAAAGAATCAATTTTCAGTTAGGGTTATCTCTAAAAAAGTTTTGGAAAAAATAAAGAGTATAGATTCTGATTTGTTCGAAAAAGGAGAAATCAAAAAAATCCCAGAATCTGTAATGCAATTCCCTAAAGAAAATTTAAAACATCTTCTCAGGTCATTATATGATGGAGACGGCTCTGTATCTCTTCAGAAAAGGAATGGATGTAGGGTAGGCTTTGTATCGCAAAATAGATTGCTTGAGGAACAAATGGCAGACCTTCTTTTAAGATTTGGAATACAATCTTCGATATTTAAGGATAAAAATGTCTGGAGATTGGATATCTCGGGACAAGAGAATCTTTCAAAATTCCTTAGAGAAATTAGTTTTCTCTCTCAGCATAAAAGGCAAAGATTGGAAAAGTATTGCAGTGCAAAAAAAACATTTAGAACAATAACGGACATTTCTCCTAATTGTACTGATAAGATTGATGAGATATTCAGGAATCTTGGAATATCTTCTAAAAAAGAAATTGGGCATTCAATAGACCTTGGTGTACAGAAGCATCGGAAGTTCTTGCAAAAATTAGTGACCGTTGCGGAGAAGTATGCTTCAATTCAAAAGAACAAAAAAATCTTGGCGGAGATTGAAGAACTTAAGAAGGTTGCATTTGGTTTTGCAAGGTGGTCTAAAATTAAGAGGGTTTCAATCCTGAAAAATGATAATGTTAAATGGGTTTACGACGTCACAATCGAACCCCATCGTACATTTGTTTCGAATGGGATGATTCTTCACAATACCATTACTGTTAGTAAGGCGAATGTTCAGGCGAGACTTAGAGCTGAGACGAGTGTTTTGGCTGCAGCTAATCCTAAGTTTGGTAGATTTGATCCGTATCAATCCATCTCTCAGCAGATTGATTTGCCTCCTACATTGTTAAACAGATTTGATGTTATTTTCCCTTTAAGAGATTTGCCTGATAGGAAGAAGGACGAGCTTATTGCGTCGCACGTTTTGAGTGAGCACCAGAAGGAGGGTGCAGATATGATTGTTCCTAAGGATCTTTTGAGGAAGTATGTTGCGTATGCTAAGCAGAAGGTTAAACCAGAGTTGAGTAAAGAGGCAGTGAGTGAGATAAAGAAGTTTTACGTTGATTTAAGGAATATGCCAGTATCTTCTGATAGTGCGACGAGGCCGATTCCGATTTCTGCAAGGCAGTTGCAGGCGTTGATTAGAATGTCAGAGGCCTCAGCTAAGATGAGACTTAGTGAGAGTGTTGATATAGTGGATGCTCGGAGGGCGATTGATATAATGAAGTATTATCTTAATCAGGTTGGTTATGATTATGAATCTAAGACTTTTGATATTGATCGTGGCACGGGGGGAATGCCTGCGTCTCAGAGGAATAAGGTTTTCATTGTTAGGGATACAATAACTAAACTTGAGAGTAAAGTTGGAAAGATGATTCCTGTCGAGGAGCTTGTGAAGGTGCTCGAGGGTAAAATGACTCGGGATGAGATTGATGAGGCGATAACGAAGCTTGATATAAGTGGAGTTATATTCAAACCTAAGAAGGGGCACGTTTCGAGGACGTGATTGGGCTCGCCGTTGGTTGCTACGCATCGGACTCTGTCACGATGCTTTGTCAGAGAAAATTAATGTGGTAAGACAGAGGTTTGATTTTAATTATTTTTGTTAACTACGAGGCGAAGCTGAGTCTGGTTTGAAGATATTTTCCATACGATTCGCGAGCGGAGCGAGCTGGGTGTTTGAGTGTCTGGGAAGAAATAGTTACTGCTCGCCGAGGCTCGCTATTGATTGGCTCAAATCCGGCTTCGCCAGGATTTTCGCTTAGGGAAAAATTAAGTCTGTAAAATCCTGTAATAATATTGATGACAATGGAGGTTGTGTTCATTTTTTAGGGCGGAGCGAGTCTTTTAAGCAATGTTTTTAGGCTAGAAATACTTAAAAATAATGTAGTCGCAAACTAATCATGGTAGAACAACAATTTAAGCGGAACACGGCGTACAAGTTGAGAATTGGAAATCTTCTAATGGGGAAGCCGGTGATGGATGAGGACAAGTTTTCTTTTCTTGAGCTTGGTGATAAAAAGATTGTTCGTGTTAACGTCGTAGGGAACATTGTTGATAGGTATGATAGCGACGGGGAAAGGAAATATGTTTTCCTTACTCTTGATGATGGTTCTGGGCAGATAAAGCTCAAGGTTTTTGGAGATGATGCAGAGAAATTCAAAAATGTTGTTCAGGGGCAGACTGTTGTGGTTATTGGGAATTTGAGGAATTGGAATGATGAGACATATATTGTTCCAGAGATTGTTAAAGAGTCTGACCCTAAATATTTACTTTTGAGGAAGCTGGAGACTGAAAAAGAGGTTTCGAGTTTTACTCCTAAAGTAGAGAAGGAAGAAGTTCTTGTTATAAAAGATAAGATTCTTGATTTGATTAAGGGTGCAGAAGATGATGGCGGAATTGAGGTCAGTGAGATTGCGAAGAAGTTTCCAGATGCTCAGCCGTCTTTGATTAATCAAGAGATTCAGAAGCTTCTTGAGGAAGGGATTGCATTTGAACCACGACCGGGTAAGGTTCGTTGGTTGGGGTAGTTCATTAGAAGAGATTTCCCACCCACCCAATCCTAAAATTACCGCTCGTTTCACTCGCGATTGATTGGCTCAAATCTGGCTTTGCTCAGATTTTCGCTTAGATAATAATTAGGGCAGTAAAATTAGTAAGTTAATTCTGTTTGTTGTTTATGGTTAATTGTGAGCAGAAAGGAAAATTTCCCACCCGCTATGCCCAAATTAACTGGGTAAAATCAGTTTTAATTTTATATCAATTTTTATATTTTTGCGAGCGTAGCGAGTAAGTAGTTTAGAAAAGGATTTTCATATACCCAGCTGAGATAACTGAGTAAAATCATAAAGTGTTCTTGTTAATCTTTTGTATTTTGTAGTTATTTTAGCGAGCGTAGCGAGTAGTAATTCTTATAAACATATTATGCGTTTTGATTTAATGGATTTAGATAAAGCAATTCGTTTGAGGAAGAGTGTTAGGAAATTTTCTTCTAAGAAGCCTGATTGGAGAGACATAATTGAGTGCATTGATTCTGCGAGGTATTCTCCGATTGCTGGAGGGAATTATGTTTGCAACTTTATCCTGGTTGATGAGAAAGAGAAGATAAACAAGATTGCCGTAGCGACGCAGCAGGATTTTGTCGCGAAGGCGAAGTATGTTGTTGTTGTGTGTTCAAATCCTGGGCGATTGGTTAACGCTTATGGGAAAGAGGGAGAGATTTATTCCAGACAGCAGGCAGGAGCGGCGATTGAAAATTTTCTTTTGAAGATTGTGGGCTCTGGACTTTCAACTTGTTGGGTTGGGCATTTTGTCGAGGATGAAATAAAGAATCTTCTGGATATACCTTCTGATTCAAATGTTGAGGCTGTGTTCCCGATTGGGTTTGAGTTAAAGAAGGCGATTGCACATACGCGTCGCGAGGCACTGAAGGGGAAGGCGCGCACGAAGAAAGCGCCGATTGACTTGGATAGGATTCTTTTTTTTAACAAGTTCGGACAGGAAGAGATGGTGAAGCAGAAGAAATTGAGAGATTGATACTAATATGCTCTTCCTTTCATTCGGCGTTTAGCTAATGTTATTGAATTTTTGACATAGATTATCATTAGTAGACCCAAGATAATGAACACAGCCCCAGCCCATCGGATTCCTTCTCCTGCAATTAGTATAAATATCCCTCCGAGGATTAGTACAATCGAAGCTATGATGCCTCTAATTGTACTGATTCCGTATCCAATTCCAGAGGACATGTTTGCAACTTTAAATGCTTTTGTTGTTAAATTTTTTCCCTGGTCTTTTCCCTCATCCATTCTTTTTTGTTTGTAGAAGAAAAGCCACATGAGAGGAATTCCTACTAAAAAACCGATTGTGTATCCTATTTTTTTGTTGAATGTAAGTTCATTAGAAACTGCGGGGATTGCCCAGAATAATATGATAAATATGATGGCGAATGCTGTTATAATCCAGATTGCTTGATGATGTTCTTTTTGTCTTGTTGGAATATCTTTATCCATGTCGTTTATAGAAATTTAGGATATAAAAAGTTATTTAAATTAGTTTTTCTTATGTTTCTTATGGAGATTTTGATGATATTACTTTATGTGATTCTTTTTACTCTTTCGTTCTTTGGAGGAGCTTTTGCCTTGAAGGTGACTAATAAACTTTTCAAAATAGAAGAGAACAGCTATAAGAGGGCTATGAAGATTTTTTTATTTCCTTTTTTGGTTTCTGTGGTTTTTGTTTTGGTAAATAGTTATCTTTGGGTTTTTCCTTTGTTGTTGTATTGGATTATTAACTTTGGCATACTAATTTTTTATATTCTGTTGGTTAAGAGGGAGTATTTCGTGGGATGGGGTAAGGCAATTTTCATACCAATAATCTCTGGAATTTTATCAGGTATCTGGATCAGTCTTCTTATTTTTGTGCTTGTTTTGTTGTTTGCACTAGCTGGATTTGCTGTCTTTTTTCCAATTTAATTTTAGAATCCAATAACTCCTCCTCCGAGAGTTTCTTTTCCTTTGTAGAGAACTATTGCCTGACCCTCGCTAACTCCAGTTATTGGTTTTCTTAGAGTTACTTTGAATTGTTTCTTTGTTTTGTTGTATGTTAGTTTGCAGGGGAGGAGTTCTCCGACCTGTCTAATTCTTGCGTGGAGTTTTATTGAATATATATTGTCAGTCCCACCCGCCCTCCCAAAGGCAAGTTTCAAATTAACTTTAGAATCTTTTACATTAGTCATAGATCTTATTTTATTAACATTATCTTTTTTACCAAACAAATCTTTTACTAAATCATCATTTATCCAATGTGGTTGTTTTATCGTGATTTCTTTTCTGTAAAGAATCTTGTGGCCTTCAGGTGCCGCAATAATTTCATTCTTTCTTAGATTTTTGCGAGCGATATACCATCTTTTGAGTTGTTTTTTGTCGTTGCCTTTCTTTAAAATGTCAATTCCAAAATGAGGACCTATCTTTTGCCCTATTGTGTAATAATAGATTCCATCGTGTTCTCCGATTTGTTCTCTTTCAGGATTTAGGATTTTTCCTTTTTTTGGTTTTATCTTTTTCTGTAGGAATTTTTTTAGATTGACTTTTCCGATGAAACAGATGCCAACTGTTCCTTTTCTTTCTGCATTGGGGAATTTGTGTTTCTTTGCTATTTCTCTTATTTGTTTCTTTGTGTAATCTCCTATGGGAAATAAGGAGTGTTTCAAGTCTTCTTGGTTGAGTCTATATAAGAAATAAGATTGGTCTTTTGTTTCGTCTTTTGCTCGAAGAAGTCTGAAAGAACTCTTCCCACCCGCTCTACCCTCGGAGTAATTAATTTCCTGCTCGCTATCGCTCGCAGATTTGTTTTTACTATTAATTATAGAAAGGCTTTTTTTATTATTTTTTGCTGTTTGTGAGCGGAGTTTTACGGAGCGAACGTAGTTTTCATCTATTTTGACATCTTTTATCCTAACATAATGTCCTGTTACAACGAATTCCGCGCCGAGTTTTTTTGCGGCTTTTCTTAATAGGGGGAATTTTATTTTCTGGTTGCAATCTATATCAGGATTGGGAGTTATGCCTTTCTTGTAGAGTTTGAACATTTCATCGACGACTAGTTTCCTATACTCTTTTTCAAAATCTAGAGTGATTAATGGGATTTTTAGGAGGGATGCAATTTTTATCGCTTCTTGTCTGTCTTGTTTCCAGGTGCATTCTCCAAGATCGTTTTTTGTGTCAGACCAGTTTTTCATAAATGCACCTATAACTTCATAACCTTTTTGTTTCATCAGCAAGGCGGCGACGCTTGAATCCACGCCGCCAGACATTGCGACGAGGACCTTTATTTTTCGATTTTTTTTTGGAGAGCGTCCCGCCCCGCCCACCCGTTGTTTAATGGAGGTTTTTTGTTTCATATAAGAAGAAGAATGACTTTATTTAAAAAATAAACTAAAACGACCTCGGCAGGACTCGAACCTACGACATCGTGATTAACAGTCACGCGCTCTACCAGCTGAGCTACGAGGTCTTAAATATCTTAGAATAAATTCGCTTTTAAATTTTCCCACTTGCTATTTTTTCCCTTCTTTTAGTCCAAGGTCCTCAATGGGTTGGACTCTTTGTTTTTCTAGGTGAGAATATACGTTTGATTGTTTCGAGCCCTTTATTATTGAAGTTACTGCGTCTTGGGCGTTCTTTATGAATTCAGCATCTCCGATTATTCCTACCTGATTCTCTTTTATTTCAAAGTAGCATCCTGTTAAATCCGAAAGTGTTTTGAGAGTTTTTCCTTGCCTTCCAATGATTCTTGCTCTTATTCTTTCTAGGTCTTTTCTTGTTGTGTGGTTTTTTATATTGATTATTTCAAGCATGTAATCTTCCTCTTTGAGGAGAAGGGCGGTTGAGAAAGGGAATCCTATTTCGAGTGCTTCAATTACCTTTTCTGCAATGTATTCGTCTTCTGCCTTGCCGGTTACAAAGACTTCTTTTCCCTTGTTTTCTATTTTCACGTTTAGAGTTTTCTCTAGCTTCTTCCTATTCTTTGTGACTCTTTGAATTTTTTCAATAATTATCCTTTCCATTTTAGAAATAAGAAGTTAGGGGTTAAAAGTTTTTGGTATGATAATTGTCGCTCTCTTTGTTCGCGGATTGATTAGCTCAGGTCTGCCTTCGGACAAGACCTTCGCTTAAGTAAAAAATTAAGCCAGTAAATCAAGCGGGGTTTGTTGTTAATTTGCGAGCGGAGTGAGTAAGTGTTCTCTCTAAATAAAATAATCAAAATTCAAGACTTTCTGTCTTAAGGTAGCCATTTCTCTTTAGCCACTCGACTTGGTTTGGTCTGTATTTGTATAGAACGTCTCCACGGTCTTTGTTGAGTTCCCACATCTTTATTATGACTACGTCTCCAGGTCGAAGCCAGAGACCTCTTTTCAATCTTCCAGGGACTCTACAGTTTCTTTTCTTCCCATCAAAGCAGTCTATTAGCATTTTGTTTCCGCCGTATCTTTGTTCGAGAATTCCCATTACTTCATCCTTTCCGGGAAGTTTTACTCTTGTGATTTTTTCTTCTTCTTGTGGTGGTTGTGGTCTTGCCATGATTATTTTAAAGAGGATTGTTTTATAAGTGTTCGTATGGGAATTTTTATTTAGATGTTTGATACATTTTTTATTAAATAGGAAATTACCGCTCGGCTTCGCCTTGCGATTGATGCAAAAATAACTTAAACAGCAGATTTATGATTATTTCTGGTTAGGTTGGTTTGATTCATTCAAAAAATTAATTGTTAAATTGAACTTGTTTTCATAGGAGAATGAGTGCGAAAGGAATGTTTTGTATCTCATTTACATTTTCCTCAGTGATTACACCTGCCTTAAGTGCCGCATTAACAGATTTTTTCCCAACGATATTAAATGTTGCATCTTCTGTAGATAGGAATTTCAGGAGATCTATGACCTTTTCTTCGCTCATTTCCTCTCCTTTGTAGAAATTCTCTTTTATATCAAGTTGGAACCGGTCTTCTTCAAAGACTTTCCCAATTAGTTCCTTATCGCAAACTGCAACAACATCTCTGCAGGATTTTATAATATTAATAAACATCAAAATAATAAACTAAAGAAATTTAAAAAGCTTTTTCAGCTTCGCCTGCGTCCATTGCTTTTTCAGCGTTGTCTTTGGACATTATTGCGCAGACAGTTGTTTCAGTGTGTGTAGGGCACTTTCCTTTAGCCATGTAACCGCCTCTTGCGGTTTGAACAACTTTTGGTTCTTTCATGTCAACTTGCTCTTTACACTTCATACATCTTCCTTTGACCATCTTTTTTTCTCCTAATTTAGTTAGAATCAGTAAGGAATTTTAATTTTTAAAGGTTTATGTGGGAATTTTTTGAGTTTTTGAGATTTTTCCCGCCCGTCCAATCCTGAAGTAACTCAGTAAAATCATACAAGTTTTTGTTGCTGATTTATTGGCATTATGCGAGCGTTGTGAGCTTGTCTTCGAGAAATAGTTTAAATCTTGCTTCTGACGCTGTGTTTTGCACCACAAGCGAGGCATTTTATGAATGTTATTCTGCTCGCTGGTTCCTTTGTCAGTTCGGTGTCAGGTTTCTTGCATTCCTTGCAGAGAACGAATTCGTTGACATATTCTTCTATCTTTTGATTTATTTTTGTGCTAGGAACCTTGATGTTTAAGATGAATCTGTCGCCTTCTTTTTGTCCTGCGGATGCGAGTTCTTTTAGAAGGAATTTTTGGAAGTGCTCTGGATTTCTTCTGATATGCGAGGCTATTTGTGTGAAGTTTGAGATGATTGTTTTTTTACCTTCGAAATATCCTTCTACCTTAGGTATCTCAAAACGTTCTCCAGTGTCTTCTGTTTTCTTCACTTTACTGTATGCTTCCTCGAGAAGTTCTTCATATCCCATAATTTAAGATTGTGTATTTGGTTTATAAGATTTGTTATCTTTTCTTTCTCATTAGTTTAATTTACGCTCGCTTTACTCGCAATTGGTTGGCTCACAATTCGTATGGGGGAAGTATCCCCTTGAGTTCACTTCGTTCCCTCTCGTCCGCCAAGATGTCGAACGAGACAAGTCACCCCCTTCTAAGTTAGACTCACTTTGTTCGTAATTTGTTGGCTTTGTTCAATTGT
>JAHJRM010000037.1 GCA_018830905.1 Nanobdellota archaeon | reverse complement strand
TTCGGGAGTAATATTTATTTCAATATGTCTCGGAGGGTCCGGAGGTCCGTTAAAAATCAAATGAAGTTTCAAATCATCCCGAATGTCATGCGAAATAAAAAACGCATTTATGATTACATGAATCACGATATCCATGCGCCCAGCTTTCATAAGATTGACGTTTCCCCCTGACAGCGCCTTTCCCGACGTCGCGGCCGAGTTTGAAAAATAAACAAAGTTTCTCATTTTATTCTTTAAAAATAACGCATATTAAAATCTTTTGAATTAAAAAACAAGATTCTCGTCAATACATTTTTGACCTTCATTCGTAAGCCACTGATCTCCACAGTTAACAAACATCGTAACATAAAATACTCCCAAGAATTTAATGAAAGGGTTTGTTTCTATTTCCAAGCTTCTAAGAATCTTTATCGCATTTTCTTTATGCTGTTTCTCAAACTCCGAACACGCACCCCTCTTAGCTAGCGAATCCGCTGCACTAACTTTTGCATTCTTAATCTGATTTACCAAGGATTCGCATCCACTAATCAAATCAACACTGTTAATCTCTTCTTCAGAAACATCTGCCTCTAAATCAAATGAGTTCAACTCTTCTTTAAAATTAATCCCCTCTGGAAATCTATGCTCCCACTCGTCCAGCTCTGTTGGAAAGTTATATCCTTCGTCCATTGTCTGTCGAAGTTTTTTATGTAGAGAAACCATTTCTGAGGCATAAGCAAGATTATCAATAATTGAGGAAGAAGGAGAATATGTGCCTTCGGAAACCTCTCGAAGGTTCGCGTAGGCTCTTTCCTGAATCACAGACCCCATTGAGCTAATGTAAAGCAAGAACATTATTGGGGAGCTGTTAACATTAATCTCCTTATAATTCCCCAGACCTGTTATGGATTCTTCTCCAGAAGACCCACATTGGTCTCCAGAAAAATAAGAGTCTTCTTGCGAAATTGTTCGCCCATTCCCACAAGTTATTGTGCCTTCGAGAATTATATATGTGGTTTCACCTTTCGATTTTAAATCGTTGACTTGATTGAGAATATATGCTTTGTTGTTTTCAATTATTCTTTTTGCATCTTCGGGATTCTGGGCACTTTGGTTAGGAAATGCCTGCTGATCTTTTATCGGATAAATAATAATTGATAAAGATTCTTCAGAAATTTTTATTTCCTTTTTTGAAGTATAATTCTTAATTAATAACACCGACAAAAATGCGATAACTATAATCAAAGTTAGAATTGAAATAATAATTAATTTTTTATGAGAATTTCCTGCAGAATCTAATTCAGGGGGTACCTCTTCCATTTATTCTAAATTCGTTGAATGTATATAAATCTTTATCCCCTCAAGGCTCTGTAGAAAGTAAATGCTTTTAGCATTTACTAACTTATCCAGATTATAAGCTAGAACTCTAAACAGAATCTCATTCTTTTGACTCTTGAACTTCTTAGCATAAACCAACGAACCGAACCTTCTTTTTATGGAAGAAAATATGCTTTCGATTATCGATCTTTGATTATATTCTTTTTGTGGAAATTCTCTTCTCAATTTTTTTCTATGGACGCCCATTGTTCTCATCACCTTCGTTGTGTTTGCTCTCAACGGAGCGATGAATCTCGCTCCGCATTTCTCTGCTCGCTCGTGATTCTTCTCAGAATCAAAGCCCTTATCAGCCAAGAAAACATCGACGGGCATTTACTTTTTTGTATTCTTCATCAAGTAATCAACGTCGATGTTTTCATTTCTTTTCTTTCTCCTAAGCCGAACAGCAGTCACCAACTTCCTTTTAATATCTGCCGAAGCCACGCATTGGATAAACCTTTTTATCTCGCCAACAACCGTCGAGAAATAAGTGCTTCGCCTTATCAGGCTGAAACCTGTCCCGTCGATAGCGACGGTTGTTATCCTGTTACATTTAACCAAATTAGCAATCAAACCTTCAATCATTAGGGATTTCATCCTTAATGCAAACTTGTTTATCGTCGTGAAATGAGGAACTTTTGGCAATCTAAGTTCTTCCGCCAAAAGTTCAAGAAATCTTTCCATGTCCCGAAATCTTTTCCGTTCTAGTTGCATCAGCACCTGAAAAGTTATGTGCTGCTCGTTGCTAAACACATTATTATTTTTCTTGCTGAAACTCCGCGGTATCCGCGAGGTCTTAACAGCAGAACTTATCCTTCGGATAAGTTTTTTATAGAAGTTCTTCTTCTTCATTTTGAGTCGCCTCTTTTTAGTTAAACTGGTGACTCACTTATTTTATAAGAAACTTTCTACAGAGCCGGTTGAATCGGCATATAGTAGCCAATGTTGAAATAAAATCCAAATATTAACAAAAAAATCGGCGGCGGGAATCTCTAAATTTTAAATTAGGCATGAAAATCAGTTCCACGCTGCGCTTTCCTCCCTTCAGTCGTGACTTTGTCAAATTCTGATGTTATCTGTAATTCGAGACGCCCCAAACATTAAAGTTAAGAAATAGGAAATAATATTTTTTCTCACACCCAACAGGAGGGACGCACAGGTTTTCCTGAAAGAAAACTTTTTAAAGAATCCTTTCTTGTCTATTTAATGAGAAGGGGTGTGATAATTTTTTTAGGCATTTTATTAATTAGTACAGTTTTTGCATTTGGTTCTTCTCAACTAACTGGAAAAGTTGTTGGTCCCCCTTCAAATGCAAATGAAGGCGGTCCAGAATTTGTAGGTCCAACTGACGAGCAAATAACTTGCATGGAAACTTGTTCAGGTTGTACTTATGGTGATACGACATGTTTTCAACAATACTCTGAAACTTGTAGTGCAGAGTGTGGAGTAGATATTAGTGGACCTCCGGAGCCAGCAGATAAGGGTGAGGCTTGTATGCAAGAGTGCGTTGTTGAAGGGTGCGATGAATTCGATTTTCAGTGTCAGGGAGAGTATATGGAAACTTGTGAGGTGAGATGTGATATGAAAGGGGACGCCCCCGATGAAAGTGAGATGGATGAAGAGCAATTATGTATTTCTCAGTGTGTAGCTGCAGAGGACCCTAATGTTATTTGCTCGTCTGGAACTTTTGAAGGGGAGGGTGAGACTGGAAATGCTCTGTGTAAAAAATGTGCAAAATCCTGTGAGCATTTATATTCTGGTCCTTGTTTAGGTGATGAAGAATGGACTGAAAAAGAAAATGTGTGCTATGCTCAATGTGAACATTGTTATGGTGAACCTGTGAGAGGCCCCTCTGGACAGGGATGGGATTGTACTATTGATGTAACATGTGCAGATGCTTCTGCAGAATTTGGAGATGATGCAGGGACTGGAGAAGATAGTTGGGAAGAGGGACATGCTCCTAATGAAGACAATATCTATTGGGGGGATTATAAATCTGATTTGGAAATTTCTGGTTCTGAAGGAACTCTTTTAATAAGAAACACCAATAGGAAGAATATAGGAGAAAAATTTGAAATAGATATTAGTGTTGATGAAGGAATTTCCTTTGAACAAAAAGCTGCAAAATTAATAGTAAAAAATGGGGAAGTTGAAATTGAAATAGATAATAATATTGATAAATTGGTGATATCAGAAAAAGGAAATAAAAGAGAAATTAAGAATATTGACATTGGAATTGAAGGAGGAAAACCAATTTATAAATATGAAGAAGTAGAAAAAGCAAAACTCTTAGGATTTATACATGTCAACAAAAAGGTTAATAAAAGAGTTGATGCAGAGAATATTGAAATGATTGAAGAAAACGGACCTTGGTGGGAATTTCTTTCTGTAGAAGAAAAAGAAAAAATGCCTAAAAATTAGAATCAAAAGATTATTTTATCTTCTTTTTTAGAAAAAAAGAAACAAAAAAGACGCACACATCTCTTTAATACATTGCCCACCTGAAGAATATTATTTCAAAATACAAAAAATTGGCGTCTCGAACTCTGCAGATTTACTTCGTAAATCCTTGCCTAACTACGTTCGCGGAGGAGAAAAAACTTATTTTATCCCCGATGTTAAACTCAACCCTAACCTCTCAAAGGTTGCAAAACAAATTTCGGCTTTGCAAAAATTTCCTCATCTTTTACAATAGAATACATTCCTATAAATCTTTCTCCAGAGAAAACACTAATTATTTTCCCTTCTTCAAAATCATTACGCGTTTTCACATCTTCCTTAAG
>JAHJRM010000003.1 GCA_018830905.1 Nanobdellota archaeon | reverse complement strand
TTTGGTCTTGGGCAACGAAGCACGTTAAAGAGCAGATTGCCTTGATTAAAAGATTGGAGAAGAAAGGTTTTACATATAAAACTTCTGACGGGATTTATTTTGATACTTCTAAATTCAAAGATTATGGTAAGCTTGCTAGACTGGACATTAAAGGTTTGAAAGCTGGACAGAGAATTGATATGAGGGATAAAAGGAATAAAACTGATTTCGCGCTTTGGAAATTTTCTGGAGATGAGAAAAGGCAACAAGAATGGAAGAGCCCTTGGGGCGTTGGATTTCCTGGATGGCATTTAGAATGTTCAGCTATGTCAATGAAATATTTAGGGGAAACATTTGACATCCACACTGGAGGTATGGACCATATACCAATTCACCATACGAATGAGATTGTACAGAGCGAGGGAGCGACGGAAAAGAAATTCGTAAACTACTGGTTACACGGAGAGTGGTTGACTCACAATGGAGAGAAGATATCTAAGAGCAAGGGCGGATTGTATACTCTTTCAGAATTGGAAAAGGAAGGGTACTCTCCAATGGATTTGAGATACTTTTTCTTGTCAGCACATTATAGAAAACCGTTGAGTTTTAGTTTAGATAATTTAGATTATGCAAAAAATTCTTTGAAGAGATTAAAGGAAAGTGTCGCTAGATTTAGAGATGCTGAAGATAAAGTCAGTGGGAAAAAAGTTGATGGGGCTTTTGAAGAGTTCATGGGTTATTTAGATGACGACCTTAATACTCCGAGAGCGCTGTCGTATGCATGGGACATTGTCAAAGAGCATCGATTGAATAATTCTGAGAAATACGAACTCATGATAAAATTTGATGAGATTCTTGGTCTTGGATTGGATAGAGAAAAGAAGATTAAAATCCCTGCGAATGTTAGGAAGCTTGCGGAAATTAGGAAACAGATGCGTGAAGAAGGCAAGTGGAATGATGCTGACCAGGTTCGGAAAGATATTGATAATCTTGGTTTTGTCGTCGAAGATTCTGGTGAAGGTTATACTCTCAAAGAGAAATAACTCAAAAGATATATAAATAAGTTTGAACCTGTTTATGTATTATAAAGGTAAAATGGCAAAGAAAAAAGAGGGTATTAAAAGAGATATTAATGTCTTGAAAGGTTTATTGAAAACACTTAATGACAAACAAAAGGCGTATGTTAATCTTAACTTACCCTCCCAAAAAAATGGAGAATATCTTTTAACGGTTTCTCATCTAGTTCCCTGTGGGGACCTGAATATTTTGCAGGCGGCTGCCGAAGTTGCAGCAGAATCTTCTACAGGAACTAATTTTAAAGTGAAAACGGAGACTCCTTTCTCAAGGAAATTAAATGCTATTGTTTATAAAATTGATTTAGAAAAGAACTTGGTATGGATTGCTTATCCTTGGAGAATTTTTGACAGAGGGGGCAATGTTCAGAATATTTTAACATTTATTGTTGGAAATGTTTTAGGTATGAAGGAAGTTTCTGCATTAAAAATGCTTGATGTTTGGTTTCCTTCGTCTATGCTTGAACAATACGACGGACCATCGTATACCCTTGATGATATGAGAAAATATCTTAATGTTTATGGTAGACCAATCTTGGGAACGATTATAAAACCAAAAATTGGGTTAACTGCTGCAGAATATGCTGAAGTTTGTTATGATTTTTGGTCTGGTGGAGGGGATTTTGTCAAGAATGACGAACCTCAAGCAGATCAGGACTTTTGTGAATATGAAAAAATGGTTAAGTTTGTTAAAGAAGCTATGAACAAGGCTGTTAAAGAAACAGGGCATAAAAAAGTCCATTCATTTAATGTTTCTGCTTCCGATTTTGATGAAATGATTAGAAGGTGTGAATTGGTAGAAAATGCAGGATTTGAGCCGGGAAGTTATGCATTTTTGATTGATGGTATTACTGCTGGTTGGATGGCTGTCCAAACTTTAAGAAGAAGATATCCGAATGTATTTCTCCATTTTCATAGAGCAAGTCATGGAGCATACACAAGACCAGAAAACCCAATTGGTTTTAGTGTTTTAGTTTTATCTAAATTTGCACGTTTAGCAGGTGCATCTGGAATTCATACTGGAACGGCGGGGGTTGGAAAAATGAAAGGCTCTCCAAAAGAAGACATTACTGCTGCAAAAAATATATTGCATTTAGTTTCAAAGGGACATTTTTTCGAGCAAAACTGGGCACAAGTTCCTGAAGATGATAAACAGATTATTGAATTAGTAAAAGAGGACTATGCTCACTATGTTATTTTAGAAGATGACTCGTGGAGAGGAATGAAAAAATGTTGTCCAATTATTTCTGGAGGATTGAACCCTACAAAATTAAAACCATTTATTGATATAATGGGAGAAGTTGATTTTATTACAACAATGGGTGCCGGTTGTCATGCCCATCCCCAAGGAACAAATGCTGGAGCAAAGGCATTGGTTCAATCAATAGAGGCCTATAAGAAAGGAATTGAAATTAAAGAGTATGCAAAAACACATAAAGAGTTAGCAGAATCAATTAAATTTTTTACAAAAAATAAAAAAGACCTTCAGCAGGTGGAAAGTCTAGAAAGAAGTTAAATTAATTTTTAAATTCTATAAAGGAGAATCAAGTTGAAATACAGAAAAGCTGTTTTTGC
>JAHJRM010000036.1 GCA_018830905.1 Nanobdellota archaeon | reverse complement strand
TCTTTAAACAAAACAAAATTAGGTATAGACGAAACATCAAACTTCTGAGCCAACTCTTGACTATCATCAATACTCACCTTTCCAAACTTAACCTTACCATCAAATTTATCCGCAACCTCCTCAAACACAGGCGCCATCATCACACACGGCATGCACCACTCAGCAAAAAAATCCACGACCGCAACACCCTCTTTAACAAAATCATTAAATCCACTCTCATTAACAAGTTCAATAATTTCAGGCATTTTATTAAAGAAGAAACTTATCTTATAAAATTTGCTAAGTTTACTTAGCAGGCGAAACAATCTTTGGAAAATCAAAAAGATTAAACAAATCTTCCCCTACTCGCACTTCACACATTGTCTCATTATAAGTCCTGCATCTCCCATCTTGTATCTGGACAACGCCAGAATCATATCTACAATCATGCCCTACATTATAAGGACATTCATATGTGTCGCAATCTATTTTTGGTCTTGTCATCTAGAGATAAATCCTTGAGATTATTTAAAGATTATTGTCTAAAAAAATATTAATTAAGAGTGCTAACGAACCCCCGTACTCCCAAAACCTCCAACACTCCTTTCAGATTCAGAAAGCTCATCAGTCTCCACAAGACTAACTTCTTCTAATCTCCCTATTACTCCTTGAGCAATTCTCTCTCCAGACTTAACCAAGTAATTTTCACTACCATGATTTATTAAAATTATACCCACTTCCCCTCGATAACCAGAATCAATAGTTCCAGGCGTGTTCAGAACAGTCACACCTTGTTTAAATGAAAGCCCTGATCGCGGTCTTATTTGCATTTCATATCTATTAGGAACCTCTACACATAATCCTGTACCAAACAATTTTCTCTCTCCAGGAGACAAATTATAATCAGAACCACAATAAGAAAGATCAAAACCAGCATCCCATTTTTTAGCAAAAGCAGGAATCTTAGCATTAGGATGTAATTTCTTAAATTTTATCTCAACCATACGAGAAATTAATTTTTATCCTTTATAAGAATTTATATCTTAGAAAGAACAGTTAAACTAAATCACAGATAACCCCATCATTTACTTTTACAAGAGGAAAATACTTTGTCCTATGATATCTAACTTTAACACCTGCTTCATCAAACATTTCAAAAGAGCGCCAGTATCTTTTAGCATCAGCATTTTTTCCATCCCAATTATCATCTAAGACAACCTCTTTAATACCTGCCTGAATAACAGCAACAGAACACCCTTTCTCGTCGCACGGTAATCCAGGAGTATACATAACACAACCCTCTAATGAAGTCCCTGTCCTAGAAGCATTAAGGATTGCATTTATTTCCGCATGTACAACTCTAAAATTTTTTTCTCCTCTTTTATATCTTTCAGGAAGATCATTAACTCCGCGAGGAAGTCCATTATACCCCATACTTCTAACTTCTTTATTAGGACCAACTACAACCGCACCAATCTTTGTCCGGGGATCTTTACTCTTCGCCGCAACAAAGTAAACCATTGTCATAAACCAATCATCCCAAGAAGGAACATTTAAATCCATAAAAGAGAATTAAAAACTAAATTTATAAGAATTTATATCTTAGAAAGATTATGACTGATTAACTTCTGGAATGGCTTCAGTAACGGTGCCATCTACTAAAGCAGCAGTTTCAGCCTTTACCTCACAAACATCATTACTACAGAACTTATCTACCTCTGCCTTTTCTCCAGCTACACGAGAAAAATCAACAGGGCGAATCTTACTTGCTCTTTCCAAATATTCCTCACGAGTGATCTCTTCATAAGGAGCCTGTGCATAAACTCCTGGCTCATTAGGCAACATGCTTATACCCTTTAACCTATATTGAAAATAATCTAATGCAGGTTCTATCTGATCCGCTTCAGACATAGCATCCTTTCTCTCCAATTCAGTTCTCCGAGTCAAATCATCTCTAGAAGGATTAGAGTTATTTCTTAAACTATCTAATTCCGCTACTTCATCTATACTATTAGTCCTATCTACTTTCAAACCAGGCTGGAACTTGATAGTACTACTAACTTGATTATCTGCCCAATGTTCCTGCAAGAAGGAAGCCACCTCAAACTGTTCCCACATAGAGACCTCACCCTCTCCCCTCACACCGCTCCCCACATGAACAGGGAAAGATACGACAAGAGAACTATCATCATAAACATCATCTTCAAGAGTATGGCCTGCTTCCCTCAATGGCGTAAGAAGTTCACTCTGTTTACTAAGCCTCATTCTCCTAATGTAATATTCCGAATGAGGAAAATGCATTCCAGATGTAGCTCCTGCAACAGAACTCACAGAACCAGAAGGTTTAACCGAAGTAGTCTTAATAGATTTAGGAATAGTCATCCAATCGCTATATACCTCATCATAATGTTGAATAGTATCATAACCCTGGCGCAACCAATTCTTCATTTCACCCAATCCATGTTCAGCCACAAACTGAGCAACTCCACTAACAGAACAACCAATTCTCCTATTCCTTAAGAGAACTCTGTTGGTTTCAGACCAGTGAGTTTCTCCAAGAGTAACGGTCTTTGCATACATGTAAGCAAACTTAAGAGTTCTTAGATAATCTGCTAGATCATTATTATTCTGAGGGAAAGTTTCAACAAGATTACACAACTCATAACTTTCTAAAGATTGTTCAACACAAGGATTGACACCTTTTGCGCGATGATCTTTATTATTTGGAGGATCACCCATTCTGCCAAATTTCCTTATATTATCTAACCAAATAAGACCAGGTTCTCCATTATCCTTTATACGTGAAGCAATCTTGCCATAATCCATACCCAACTCTCCAAAAACAGAGTTATTACTCGTCCAACCGTAATTTTGCCTTTCAGGGTTTCTTTCATAATTCTTAAGATCCAAAAACTCCTCGTCGCCAGGCTCACCAAGAGCAATCTCTGCAGTTCTCCTAACATTCCCTGCGACAACACAAACCCCTATAATATTTTGTAGATCCACTATTGCCTTTGAACTTATGGGTCTTCCAGTTTCTCTACCCAAGACACCTTCAATACCCTGATGTAATTTTACAAGAGGCTCAGGCCCAGAACTCTTTCCCCCAAAACCTTGAATCACTTCTCCTTGATCCCTAAGATTACTATAATCAAACTTAACAGGGTTAATTCCAAGAAAATAACTCTCAATTTGGCGACCAACACTTTCAACCCAGCCTTCACGAGTATCTGGAATAGTAAATTTATCATAATCTCTTCTCATATCAGGACCCTTAACAACCACCTGCCCAGCACCCTTTGTATCAAAACCAACACCAACACCTAGCATAGACATGTCCATAAGAAACTTAAATGGTTTTGAAAGATCTTCCCTAAGATTATCTGTGGAAACAAAGGCACAATTATTCAATGCTGAATAAAGTCCTCTTTCTTCAGTGGCAGGAGCTCCCATAGACCATATACCTCTTCCAGGTGGAGTAAACTTCATCTTAAAAATACGATCATACATTTCTTGTGCACTCTCCTGTGCCACATGATCACTCCACTCTAAACCTCTATCCTGGATCCATCTCTTTTGTAAATTATATGTACCCTCAACAATCCTTTGGACTGTATCGCCCCATCTTTCATTACTACCATCATCCTTAATTCGAGAATAAGTCCTCATATAAACAAGCTCCCCAAATCCATTGAATCCGAAAGGAGGTTTATCTTTTTGATACCTGTCTACGAAAGCATCATCTAATCCAAAACGCTGATAGGAAGGATCATGTAATCTTTCAATTATTCTTTTCTGAACAGGGCTTAAATATTGATTAGTCTCAATCTCGCCTTGCCAATCCCAACCTCTTCCAACCTGTTCCTGCTCCGCCATTATTTCTTCAACCTCCCAAGCTCTTCCTTGAAATCCTTAAGATCCTGAAAATCCCTGTAAACAGAAGCGAACCGAATGTAAGCCACATTATCCAACTTCTTAGTTTTCTTCATAACTAATTCACCAATAGTAAAACTCTTCACCTCTTTCCTTCCATGCCTCATGAGCTGTTCCTCAATTTCATTTATCATTTTTTCAATTTTTTCTTTTGGCACCGGACGTTTTTCAAACGCCCTATAAATTCCAGATTCAAGTTTGTCGCGGGAAAAAATCTCGCGACGACCATCTTTCTTAATAACGTAAACATCACTTCTACCGATTTTCTCATAAGTCGTCACACGTTTCTTACACTTCAAGCACTCTCTTCGCCTCCGAATTCCCCCAGGAGAATCTCTTTTATCAGTCACCCGTGTTTTTCCCGAACAATATGGACATTCCATCTTAATTTAACCATCCCATTATCAGGCATGACCCTAACTTAAAGGAAGGGTTGATAAGGGAAACCTTGGTTTCCTTTATACAATATATGGTAT
>JAHJRM010000035.1 GCA_018830905.1 Nanobdellota archaeon | reverse complement strand
TTTTCATTAACCATAACACTTTTTTCATCTAAAATTACATTACCGGTCTGCCTCCCACTAATCGACTCCAAGAAACCATTCAAATCATCAACAAACTCTCCAAAAGAATATGCTGATGCAAAAGATATGCTTATCAATAACACTAAACTAAATGCAAAAAATATTTTCCTTTTCATCCCATCACCTCAGAATATTGTTTAATTCTTTCCCACCTTCCATTATCACAGAAATATTGCTCACCATTATTAAAATTCTGGATACCAAAACCTTCACAAAGATACCATCTGTCATCGTAACCACAGAGAAGATCTCCTTTTGGAGCAATTACATCTTCATCTAAAATCGCACAATTCCTAGAATTGCAATCTTTCTTCATACTCCAGGGAAACTCCTTAGACATTTCGCTAACAGTATTTACTGACTTCACAGATCTGACATTTCTTGATGGATCATTCAAGCTAGAATCTCTGGAAGGAACAATCGCCCCCCGATTATATTCATAATAATTATAATAACTTCCACTATCGCTGTCTAACCTAACCACTATCTCGCATCTTTCTGCTTGACCTCCCCCATTAAATTTAAATCTTTTTAGCTTTACATCTTTACCAGATAGTGCCTGGTATACAACATTGATTTTCGCATTATTCTCAAAATGGTTCTCCCCTTGAACAAAATTCAACTCACTAACACGTCTCATATCGTTGATAATTTCAAATTCACACCAATCTTTGTCTTCAGCTTCTGCACATGAAAAAAACAGAGTTTTCTGCACACACTCTGGTGTCCCATCATCACAAACAGATATATCTTCATTCTGCAAAGCATATTGGTCTATTGCAAAAAGACTTAAGGGTTTTGAAGCTGCTTTAATCGCTGTTAAATCATTATTCAAAACAGCGTCGATGACTTTTTCTTCTTCTGTTTGAAGATGGGGAGCCAATGCTGAATCCTGCGAGGATTGTTCTTGCTGCGAGAAACCCTTTCTTAATCCGCTAGCTATTCCTGAGAGAAGACTTTTCATAAATCCAAAAAAACCTTGATCATTTTCTTGAGGTGTTTGTGTTGATGCTATTTGTGTATTTGTATTAGATAACTGAGAACCTTCACTTGGAGTCTCTCCTGCAGGTCCACATTCAATTAATAGAATCCCTTTCTTAGCCACATAAACGCACGGATCAAAACCACAATTAGAATTGGTAAACGTGAATGATGTGGATTGTTTTCCCAAATGGTCTCCGGGGGATTCACAATAGATTCCAACCTGGACATTATTACTGCAATAATAATATGCCTCCACACTGGTTATTACTTCGCCAGGGTTTGAACAAGACACGCTTGCTGTTTGCCATTCATCTACCTCATCACGCATAGTAGCAGAAACATCATGCAACATAAGAATCGCTAAAAGAACAAAAACTATTCCAACAATAAAATAAAATCCACCACCTCTTTTCATACAATTATCTATGAAAAAACTATTAAATACTTTTTGTTTGTAAAAAGTATACATCTAAATGTTATTAGCAATCTTTAAAAACCAGTTTCTCAATTAATTATTATGGTCAATGGAAAGGTTATACAATTCAGACGTGGAAGGAAAACAATTCACGAAAGACACTTCCTAATTGAGATTCCAAAAGTAAAGAAACGCGAAGAAGCAGAAAAATTCATCGGAAAATCTGTTGTCTGGGCAAGTCCAGCAGGAAAAAAGATTGAAGGAAAAATTTCCTCCGCACACGGGAACAACGGACTTGTTAGAGCAATCTTTGAAAAAGGTCTGCCCGGACAGGCAGTCACAACAAGCGTGGAGATAATTAATGATAAAATAAAAGCGGAAAATCAAAAAAATGATAACTGAAAAAAAGCTTGGGCAATATGACTTAGAAATTGGTTCAGGCATTATCAATAAATTAAATCTGCGAAGCAGGAAAATTTGATTTTACAAAATGGCATTAAGAAAAGCATCAGCATACACAAAGAGGAAGGTCGTTCCATTCACAAGAGTTAGTAAGAAAAAGGGAAAATCTTACGTTAAGACAGTTCCCCCTCAAAAAATTGTTAAATTCACTATGGGTTCAAGTAGCCTCCTAGCTAGTGGAAAACTCCCTTATGTGCTAACGGTTGTCTCCGACGAAGATGCCCAGATTAGACACAATGCCTTGGAAGCTTGTAGACAGTATCTAAATAAGCAACTTGATAACGAACTACTTGGACAGTATTACTTCAGAATAATAATATATCCCCATCACATACAGAGAGAAAACAAAATGCTTACAGGAGCCGGTTCCGACAGAATGCAAACCGGAATGCAACTCTCTTTCGGAAGACCCTCTGGTAAGTCAGCAATAGTTAAGAAAAACGCAAAAATCCTCATAATTGCCGTACCTAACGAGAAGGCCTCGAGATTCACAAGAAACATAATCAAAAAGGTAAGACCGAAACTACCGTGCAAGACAAGGATAGTCGCCGAGCGTATCGAAGCAAACAAGCACATTTCTATCTAATATCACTTTATAATAGTAACTTACCAAAAGATTTATAAGGATTTTATTTCTTGGATTTGTATGGAAAACAAAAGCGTGAGAATAGAAAGAGGGCAAATTAATCTTATAGTCCCAACTTTGAATGCAGAACTGAGATATGTTCATCCTGCTTTAGGTCCAGATTCTTATAACAGTGTTGGAAAACAGATTCTTGATAGAGGACAAAAGGTTCCAACTGGAAACCTTACAGTCCCTTTGATTCACATGGCTTACTGTAATGAATCTGTAAAAGACGAGAAAGAATTTTCTGATATAAGAAACATAATGGAAGATAGATGGCTTTGGGTTTTCAACAGAAATATCTGGACTAGTCAAGGAGTTTATGTTGTTCAAGATGAAGAAGCTCTTGGAAGAAATGCACCTTTTGATATTGAAGAACTTGAGGATAAACTATCTGGTGGAGATAATGAATTAAGAGTTAGATTCAGTCAAGATAGGAAAACAAGGTTTGCACCTAAATCTACTTACAGTCTAGGTAAGCACACTCCTGAGTCTTTGGCAAGAGATGGATTTGTTATTGCAAATTATGATATTAATGGAGCAGAGAAACTCGGAGAAGTTTCTTCAGAATTTAAATACAATCCAAAAACTTTTGGTTTGAATATTGAGGATGGGCAAGTTCCACAACAAAGGACTGCCTGTTTAGATTCCGGTTGGGACTTTGATGACGGCGGGTTGGGTGTTTGCGGCGACGACTGGGACGACTACGAGGGCGGTTGTGCTTTTGGGATAGAAAAATCTGAGGAGGACACACAATAAAATGAAATTAAAAAATAAAGCAAAAACATCTGGATTAGTATTGGGACTTGGATTAGTTGGGTTAGCAACTGCTGTCGGATGTGGGCCTAAAGAAAAACCAAATCTTGAAGATTATGAAGGAAAAGAGTTTACTTATATAGGTAATAATGAGTATTTGTTTGATTATAATACAGACGGAAATATGGATGCTATTGTGAACAATAAATCTTTTGATCCTCATATAGTGGCTTTTGCTGAAGGAGAAAGAGATAGTGTAAAATTTTATAGATCAGTCCATTGGGCTATTGAAATGACTCCTGAGATGAGAAACACTGCTAATGAACTTGCTAAAGCTAAATGGAGATTAGAATATTTACTTGCAGAAAGGAGATATGAGTTAAGTCAAGAAGGAGAACAAGAATAAAATGCCAGAACAAGAACAAACAGAAGCCGAACAATTAAGAGATGACAAAAGAGCTGTAGCTTTAAAGAATCTTAAAGCAGAACATTTAGTAAATCTTGCAGTTGCATATCACGCTCAATCTGAAAATAGCGGTTACGGAAAAGCAGACAACGATGCGGTTCAAAAATATCTTTATGCAAATTCACTAAGTCCCGCAAGCATTTTAGGTGAAGATGGAAATGAACATACATTAATTGAAAAAACTCTTGCAGAATCAAGACAAGACGGAAAAGCCTACACCGGGCAAGTTTCGGAATATGGCCTCATTAAAAGCGCCGCAAGAATAATTCAAGACTCTCTAAAAGTCATAAAGGTAAACGATGTTCTTGAGCTTCTCGGTTCGGATGTGATGATAAGTGGAGATTATAACGATAAATATGTTTCTGATTTAATGGAGTCTGAGGATGATGATGTGAAAACAGTAGCCAAAGTTCTAATGGGCGGATATATTAATCATGTTGTGTCAAAGAAAGTAGCAGAAGCTCTAGGAAAAAGGGCAGATGATGCAAAAAGCGGACTTGAAAATTTAGTAAAATAATAAGCCCTTAATTCTTATTCAACTATTCTTTGACCAACATTCCAAATAGAAGGAACGTGCTGGTTTTATCTTAGATAAAACAGATAGTCTGAAATGAAATTTCAGAATTATTTAGAGATAATCTTTTTTTCCACTACCTAGACAATAAATTTAATTGAAAAAGAAATCCACTGCCTTTAGGCAGTGGTGAGTTGAACAAACTTTTTCTATTTTGATTTATTGATTATGGGAGCCGAGATACTCGGCTCTTTGAAAAGCTTAAACGTAGTTGGAACTTTTCAAAACTAAATAAATCTTTCTAAAAACAAAAATGGAAACACAAATTCAACTTAGCGAGAGCTTTGCAGAAAAATACG
>JAHJRM010000034.1 GCA_018830905.1 Nanobdellota archaeon | reverse complement strand
TGAATAGAAGTCAAACACATAAATTGTATAAAGATACCACTACAAAATTACTACAATAGAAAAATATATAATCTCATTAAACAACAGATTCTCATGGGAAATGACTTAGATGTTATCATTGTCTGCGGAGGACAAGGATCTAGAATGGGTAAGTTGGCCAAAAAATACGGATGTAAATCCCTCATCCCTCTCAAAGGAATTCCCACAATCAGTTATTTAACAGATACAATTAGAAGAGTAGTCCCCGATTCAAGAATAATCCTAGCCACAGATAGCCCTGAACTAAAGAAAAAACTCGAACGTGTCTGTGATAAACAAAGCTTAGAAAACTATCATATCTATGATGGTCTACCAAGAGGTCCTGTTCAAGCATTTTATGAAGCAGGAAGCTTATGCAAATCTGAAAAAGTGCTAATCTTTTTTGGAAATCAATTAGTGTCAACAGATCATATAAGAAGATTACTCGCTCACGAAGAGGAAACACTCGTTCTTTCTGCATTTGAACAATTATCTGAGAATAATTGTAAGGTTGCCACAATCAATGAAGATTCAAGAGTAATTGATGTTACAAGATACGATCACCTAGCAGGATTAAAAAAATCAGAAGTGTATCTTGATGTCCCTTACTGCGTCCCTAATAATTTCTTCTCAATGGAAACATTTCCTGAAATAAAAAGATTATTTGTAAAAACACCAATGAGAAAAGTTCCCTTAAATAGAGAAGAAAGAGTAGTAGTAGACAGGCCAGATCTCCCTCCAGAATTCCACTTCAAAAAAGAACTAGATACCTTAGAAAGATTAGTGGGAAAACATTTCTCAAGCACAATAGATAAATTAGGATATAAATTTAATGAATAATCCATTTTGTTTAATCTTATCTGGACCTTCAGGAAGTGGAAAATCCACAACTGCAAAGAAACTTTGGCAAACCATCGATGGAAATCCTGCTTATTTGAGTCTAGATTCCATAAAGCACATAATCAGAGGAGCAAGATCTAATGATTACTTCCTAGATTTAGCTAGAGAGAGTGCTTTATTGCTAACGGAAAATTACTTAAGATTGGGCCATCCAACAATCGTAGATAAAGCATTTGGTTCTTACAGATATGTCAAACCCTTTGTAGACCTTGCAAAAAGATTGAGCCTCAAGAGTTATTACTTTAAATTAAATGCACCTCTGAATACTCTTGTTGAAAGAGTTGAAGATCGAAGAAAATTATCTTTGGAAGAAAAAATCCAAAGAGGGGAATGGCCATTACCTGTAGGAAACATAGATACTGCAACAAGAATATATGAGTTCTTTGAAAAGAATAAACATCCTGAAGGAATAGAAATAGATACTGAAAAAAATTCTCCAGATCAAGTAATAGGAGAAATCTTATCTAGAATAAAGGGCAATTTCGAAACACCCTCATAAAAATCCTTAAACTCTGCAAAATTAAGAGAACCCTCATACTTCTCCGCAAAATCTTCATCTTGTGACTCTTCAAGAATTTCTAGAGGAATTATACTTAAGTTACAATCTTTGTAAGTATCCCATGAAGGCACATTCTCTACAAAAGAATAAAAAGACAAATCAAGTTTCTGATAAAATCCCTGACACTTAACAACAACAATTAAGTGCCCATCCATTTCTGGATGATTCAAGTTTAATAGATCAGAAGGAATTTTCTGATCTTCCCATCTAAACAAGACATGATTATATTTAACCCGATACCCTTCTTTTTTTAATTCATCAAACAAAATCTTATTAATCTTCCATCTATCTTTGAAATCAAATTCTGAGGCCCTATTCTTAACCCGATTAAAAATCTCTAAAGCTTTAGCATCCTTCTCCAAATGTTCTATATCGTTAAGTTTGTTAACTCTCCATAGCCCTTCAACATACTCTAATTCATTTAAGCCAGTATTAGCCTGATAAGTTTTATACATTTCTTTTTTAGAAAAATGTCCAACAATTCCAAGAGTCACCTTATTTGAACCTGCATGTGCCACAACAACTATTGTATCGTCCGCGTGTTGATTTAACTTCTCATCAAAAAAATCCTTAAGTCTCCCCCAATGATCCCTATCACTTTCTCCGTTGGGAGGAACTACATCTTCTTCATTAATACCTCTTTTTTCATTTTCCTTAACATAATTTTTCCAATCTAAAAGCATGTCCTTTTTATTTCCCAAATCTCCAAAATTCCTCTCCCTCAATCGCTCATCAAGAAGAGGAATAAATCCATGGAATTTTCCAATTATTTCTGCAGTTTCTTTAGCTCGTTCCAAATCTGAAGAATAAACTGCACAAATTTTTTCTTTCTCTAATCTTTCTCCAATCTTTCTTGCCTGCTCTCTTCCTTTTTCAGTTAGAGAAAAATCATTCTTTTGTCCCTGATTTATACCCAACTTATTTCCCTCACTCTCTCCATGCCTAATAAGATAGACTTTCATCCAGTTAATTATTGCTTTCAGTTTAAGAAGGTTTTGAATTAAAAAAATGTCAACGAAAAGCAATATTTATAAAACATAATTCACTAATAAATTAAAAGAGGAGACGCCATGGCAAACCACCAACGAAACAAAAACTCCCACAACTCCCATTCATCACACAAAAGAGCTAACTACCACATGACCAAAAAACTAATTGTCGCAATAATTGCAGTATTTGTTCTACTTATAATTTCAGGAATTTACAT
>JAHJRM010000033.1 GCA_018830905.1 Nanobdellota archaeon | reverse complement strand
TAAAAAAATAGTATAAAATTTAGGGTCTATTGACTGAGACCCTGACCCCTTGGTTTCGTCTAGAAGTATTTAAAAAGGAAAATTTTATTTTTTGAAATTTTACTCTTATTTAAAAAATTATGTATGTTATGGTATATAGGTGGTAGTAGTGGTATATAGGTAATAATAATAATAATAATAATAATGGTATATAGGTAATAATAATAATAATAATAATAATAATATAGTGATTATTTTTACTTTCCATAGGAAATAGAGGTGTTCTTCTTTCTTAGTGGTTATAATTATTTATATAAGAAATAATTTTTTCACCGATGAGTCTTTTGGAAATTATCATTTTTCCATACGAAATAAACGTGTGAGTGTATTCAATGAAAGCTGAACTAAACAAAATTTTTGATTCGTTTGATAATAATAGAATTTTTAATGACAAGTCTGTGCTGCAATCAAATTATCGGCCAGATGAGATACCACATAGAGAAGAGCAGATAAAACAATTGGCATCAATTCTTGCTCCTGTTTTAAGAGGCGAGAAAACGAGTAATCTTTTTCTCTATGGTAAAACTGGAACTGGTAAGACTCTTTCTATTTTATATCTTAAAGATGAATTGATTAAACGTTCTAAACTTAATGAGAAAGAAGGAAGCATTCCTCTAAATATTGAATATTTAAATTGTAAATTAAAAAAAGTGTCTGATACCGAATATAGGATTCTCGCTGAGCTGATAAGGAAACTAGGGGGAAAGATTTCCGACACAGGTCTTCCCACTGAGACAGTTTATAACAAATTCATTGAAATTGTTGATTCTAAAAGTCAGTTTCTTCTTTTAATTTTAGATGAGATAGATCAAGCAGTGAAAAAAATTTCAAGTGATTTTTTGTATAATCTTACTCGTTTGAATTCAGAACTTTCTAGGACACAGATTGGAATTATTGGAATTAGTAACGACTTGACTTTCTTAGATGGGATTGATCCGAGGGTTAGGAGTTCACTTTCAGAGGAAGAAATTGTATTTCCTCCATATAATGCGATTCAATTACAAGAAATTTTGAATACAAGGTCAAAGATGGCATTTAAGCCAGGAGTCGTTGAGGAGGGTGTGGTGCAGAAGTGTGCTGCCTTTGCTGCTAGAGAACATGGAGATGCTAGAAGAGCGTTAGATTTGCTTAGAGTTGCGGGGGAGCTAGCGGAGAGGGATGGTGCAAGCAAAATTTTGTTGAAACATATAGATGGGGCGAATGTGAAAATAGAAAGAGATAAGATTTTAGATGTTATTAAAACCGAGCCGAAGCAGTTCCAGTATGTTTTGCATTCAATCATTTCAATTTCTGAAAAAAATAATGGTGAGCCTTTTTTTACAGGAGATGTTTATAACCATTATCAAGATGTTTGTTTGAAGAATAATTCGGAGGTTTTGACACAGAGGAGAGTGGGGGATATTATTCAAGAATTTGATATGTTGGGGATAATTAATGTTAGAGTTATTTCAAAAGGTCGAGGGGGTAGAATGAGAGAGATTAAGCTTGCAATTTCAAAGAGTATTACTGAAAAGGCCAAACAGATTATTGAAGAATCTTTAGATTATAGGTAAAATGATTGAACAAAATAAACGTATTTATTGTGGGGCGAATGTTTTAGATGTTAGTAAGAGGGAGTGTGATCTCTGTAAAAAAAAGCCTAAGAAAAAAGTTATAAGTAATTTTGAGATCGAAGCAAAATATGAAAAATCTAGGGAACGAATAAAATCTATTTTAGAAGATTTTATTTATAAGATTGATAGAGAATTATCTAATCTTAAGAATCCTAGGGAAAAATTTATTTTAAATGATTTTAATCAAGATCTTTTGAAATTTAAGATATCTAAACTTCTCTCTTTGAGGACATTAGTCATTGAAGCATGGGATAAATGTGTTGGTGAATCTTAATAAAATGGAATCAAAAGAAATTTTAAGCTATTGTGTTGACAAGGGTCTTTTGATAGATCCTGGATTGTTAAGTCTTCTTAGTGAGACAAATGATCTTGAGTCTTCGAAACTTATTATTGAGAGGCTCAGAAATCATACGCACCAGAGGATAATTACTAAGACACTTTTTGAACAGAATAAAGAGAAGATGTCTGAGTTTTTTTTGACTTTGTCGGGCAAAGATCCAAAAAATATGGAGAGGCTTAAGATAAAATTGGGTTTGCAGATAGAAATTTCAAAGGAAAATTTTAGTAGCTCTTCTTTGAAAGAGGTTACTTCGAGAGAGGGGGAGGTTTCTTTGGATGATAATTTAATTAAGGTTGATTTTTCTACATCAGTTTCTAATAAAAAAATAGAGGTGGGAGATTTTGTCAAGAATATGAGGGATAGATTTAATCAGACTAGGAAAATTTTGCAAGATCATAGCGAGTTGGATGAGCTTGTGTCGATAAATAAGTTGTCGAGAGGAAGGAAGTCTTCGATAATTGGGATTATTTATAGTAAGAGCGTGACTAAGAATAAGAATATTTTGATGGAGGTAGAGGATTTTACTGGGAGGACACGTGTTTTGGTTAACCAGAATCGGCCGGAGATTTATAAGCAGGCAGAGGATATTGCTTTAGATTCTGTTATTGGGTTTAGTGGTTCTGGAAATAATGAAATCTTTTTTGCAAATGGGATTGTTTTTCCTGACGCGTCGGTTTCAGAGAAGAAATATTCCTTAAATGAAGAGTATGCTTTATTTATTGGGGATGTTCATTATGGGAGTAAGCTGTTTATGGGAGATCAGTTTAGTAAATTTATTGATTATCTTAATGGG
>JAHJRM010000032.1 GCA_018830905.1 Nanobdellota archaeon | reverse complement strand
TTGTTCCCCAAAGTTTGCAGTTAGTTTTTATTAATTAGAGTTTAATATTCTTCTTTCAATTCTCTTAATACTTCTAATCTGTATGAATGTCTTAGTTTTTTTAAACCTCTTTCTTTTATTTGTCTGACTCCTTCTCTTGTTAAACCTAAACTACTCCCTATCTCTTCCAGTGTGTAATGAATACCGTCCTTAAATCCGTAGTAGAATCTCAAAACTTTTGCTTCTCTAACTGGTAGTTCGCTTAGTATCTTTTCGAGCATTTCTTGAGACATTTTTCCAATAATCTCTGCTTCTGGGCTTGGGTGTGATTTATCAGCAATCATTTCATGTAATCCACGAGGATATTCTTCTGTTTGCAGTTCACCATCTAATGATGTTGGTTTTTTACTTTCTTGTCCTAATAATTTTACTATTCCTTCTTCAGAAATTCCTGTCATATTTGAGATTTCAGGAATGTAGGATGCGGGATCAATCCTTTCATAAACTAAATTTAATGTTTCTATTGCTTTATCGATTTTATACATGTCTCTATATAGAGTTGTTGGAGGTTTTATCAATCTCCCATGTTTTGGCATATAAGCGAGCATGGCTTGTTTAATCCACCATACAGCATAAGATATAAGTTTGTACCCTCTTGTTTCGTCAAATCTTCTTACTGCTGTTATAAGGCCTGTGTTTCCTTCAGCAATTAATTCTTTCAATAATTCCTTATCTGTCACATGAAATTCTTTTGCCACTGACACGACAAATTTTAAATTAGCTTCGATTAATCTTCTTTCTGCTTCTAGATCTCCTTCTTTTACTCTCTTAGCGAGTTCTTTTTCTTCTTCACGTGAAAGTGGCTCGGTGTTTTTGATATCAGAGAGGTAGTCCTCTATTGTTCTATCTTTATTCATCATGCCCCAATCTTTTTTTCGGTTCATTAAATATTGACTAAAAAATGATTTATTAAGATTTCTGTAAAAATTTGCAACCTTTTAAGAAATGCGAGAGTTCACTTTTGTTCATTCACACCTTTTTTCCTTTTTGCTTAAAAATGCGAGAGATAGAATTCTCGTATGGGGCACCTAAGTTCTTCCTAACAAGTCACCCCCTTCCTAATTACGTTCGAATCCTTAATGCGAGAGATAGGATTCGAACCTATGTAAGCACTAAGCTACGAGAGTTTTTAGACCCTTTCTATTTTTGATAGAAGAAGACCCCTAAATCTCGTCCGTTTGACCACTCCGGCACTCCCGCAAATATGATGGGTAACTCTTGCTTCTTAAAACATAAACCATAATACTCCTTTTTATACTTTTTGTGCATCCATTTATCTACCAATACTTTAATTCCTACTTCCTTGAAAACTTTGATTAAATCTATCCAAAGTTGCTTACTTGCTGTTGACATTCCAAATTCTCTTTTTCTTTTTCCACCCTCAGTTACTAAAATTCCTTGCAAGAATGCTAGTTTTATTTTATTATTTGATTTCATGATCTGCTTTGGGATTTTTACAAGATGACTCTTCTTCCCAGAGGGTATTTCGAAGACTTTGTTTAATAATTTGTAGATGGCTTTACTGTCCAGAAAGATATAATATGTCGGTTTTCCATTTTTTATTCTCGATTTAATATTAAATTTCCTACTAAATAAGTCTCTTGTTACTTTTTGAATAATTTTTATTAACTTTTTGCTTGTCAATTCAATTGTTATTTGTTCTTTTCCTTTTCTCAAATGTCCATCCCCGATTATGGTTGCAATGAAAAAAGATAATTCTTCATTTAACACCAATGGGATACTTGTTTCTTTTGAGGGCCCGTATTTCGCCTTTACTATCAATTCCGTTTTATTCTTAGAAATTAATTTTAAATCTTTTTGAGAATTCATCACCTCTTCAATATAATTCATACTTTTTCAAAGGTATGCTATCTAATAAATGTTTCGTCATCCAGCCCGTTTAACCACTCTGGCACTCTCGCTTGTAATATTAATTATCAAGTTTTTGTATTTTAAAAGTTATCTTATTTGAGTTTTGTTTAGAAAGTCAGAACTCAATTTACTTATCAAATAGAAAATTACTTGCTCACTTCGTTCGCAATCGTATGTGGACTTCAACTCGCGACCTCGCACGAGAAGATTCCCACCCTCCGCCTTGAGACAAGTTCGTCTCTACCACGAAATCGCTCTACTCACAATTTCGCACGGCATATTGTTTTTAATTTACTGCCTACCACGAAATCGCTCTACTCACAATTTCGCACGGCATATTGTTTTTAATTTACTGCCTACCACGAAATCGCTCTACTCACAATTTCGCACGGCATATTGTTTTTAATTTACTGCCTACCACGAAATCGCTCGCCCTGAGTTCACTTCGTTCCCTCTCGTCCGCCAAGATAGCGAACGAAACAAGTCACCCCCTTCAGAACTACTTACTCGCCTTCGGCTCGCAAATTGATTTAAGATAATAAAGTAAAATTATGAATTAACAAGACAATGCGGATTTGTGGTTATCTCAGGGATTGGTGGAACTTATTAAACAAAAACTATTTCTTAAATAATCTTCTTATTTTTTTACTCGCACTTCAGCTTCTTTCTCTTTGATTTTGTCTTCGAGATTTAGCTTTTCTATCAATTCTTTGTATCTATTTCTGATTGTAACTTCTGTGATTCCTGCAATGTCTGCGACTTCTCTCTGTGTTTTCTTTTCGTCGTTCATGAGTGCTGCTACATATAATGCTGCTGCTGCAATTCCCGCAGGTCCACGGCCAGAGGTCAATTCAACCTCTTCTGCTCTCTTAAGAACTTTGAGGGCGTCGTTTTGTGTCTTTGGTGATAATTTTAGAACTGATGAGAATCTTGAGATGTAGTCTTTTGGTGAGCTCTGAGTAACTTTTATTCCTAGTTTTCTTATGATGAATCTGTAAGTTCTCCCTATTTCTTTTCTCTCTACGTCTGATGCTGTTGCCATTTCATCAAGTGTTCTTGGGATGTTGTAACTTCTGCAGGAGGCGTAAAGACATGCCGCAATTACAGATTCCATGCTTCTCCCTCGGACTAATCCTCGTTGTAGAACGTAATTGTAGATTCTTGCTGCTTCGTCTTTTACAACATTCGGAAGATTTAGATAAGATGCGATGACCCTCAGTTCAGCCATAGCAAGTCTAAGGTTCCTTTCAATAGATGTGGAGACACGTTCTTGCCATTTTTTTAGTCTTAAAAATTTTCTTGTTTGTTTTGGTTCTAATCTATATATATCTGAGATTTCTCCAACGTTTGTTGTTAAACCCTTGTCAAATTTTTGGATGCTTGTTGGGGCGCCTCCACGGCCTTTCTTTTCGCCTTTATCAAATTTACCAGAAAGATCTATTCCAGAGTCAACCATTTTTTCTTCTACGACTAGGCCGCAATCGTTACAGATAACTTCTCCTAAGTGGGGATCGTAGGTTAGGTGTATGCTATCACATTCTGGGCATTTTTTTATGGATGACATTTTTAAAATTAGTTGAGTATTTTTTAGTTATAGCAAATGTTTAAAAACAAACATGGCGTAAGATTTATAAAGGGTTAGGGTATATAAAGGTTTTGGTGGTATT
>JAHJRM010000031.1 GCA_018830905.1 Nanobdellota archaeon | reverse complement strand
CCAAACATCCACCAACAATTAGTCAACTCATCAGCCAAGGCATCCATGATTGTCGTCTTATCCGAGACATCCACATCAGTAGTCAAGGTTTCAGTCAAATCCTTACATTCGCCACCACCAGAAACACAAACATACTCTGTCCTACAATCAAGTGTTCCTGCAAGCCCCCCAGTACTATCCCTCAAAACAACAGAATTATGACAAATCTCTTTATTTGAAGTCGAGCCAAGATCCAAACGAGAAAAAAGAAATAAGATTATTATGAAACTAGTTATAAGAACAACAAGTGTAACAATTTGCTTAGTCGCAAGCTCCCCTTTTTCTCCCCTCCACTTTTTTAAAAAAACCATAATCCGAAGAAGATAAACTAAATTATAAAGTTAACTAAAGAACCTCGCTACGCTCGGATATAACCTCTAATTCAAGGTTAACAAAAATACAATTTGATTTTACTAGATTAATCTTCAACAAATCGCGAGCGAAGTGAGCACTAATAGGGGTGGTGAGCAACTTTGTGGTAGGCAGTAGATTAAATCCATGAGCCGTGTGAAGTTGCGAATTGGTCGGGGAACGAGGCGGAAAACTTTCTAAAAAAATTTTCTAAAAACTTATTCCCAACGCCCTCAAAAGAAAATAAATTCCTGCTAGCGCGATTCCAAAAAAAACTACCCATGTTAAATAACGAACCATCTCTTCAAGTTCCATCAGGCTTTCCTCAGAGTAATCTCTTCGCTCCTATCAATACTCAAAATCAGAGGAGGGTCCACAATTTTAATTGGCCCCTGTCCGCCAGTCAGAGAATTCACCACAACCTTCTTAGAAATTTCCAAGCAAACCCCATCATCACTATCTTCAGAATAACCGTCTGGACCAAAACTGCTAAGACTTTTATCTATGATACACAAACAACTCTCCCACCCTAAATTAGAACAAGCATTCGGAAGTTTCTCTTCATACGGCCAAGAAATCAACCACCAGCCCTCAGGATTATAAATCTCAACCTGCGTCGCACCGGCTTCTATCTCTTGAACAAGATAATTTAATGACTCTGTTGCAAACTTCAAATTCGCAGCATCTTGCCTTGAACCATAAAGAGAGAAAAGTAAAAAAGCTAGAATTCCAATTGAGATTAAAGCTAGTATCATCTTCAACGTCTCCTCTGCAAGCAAAAAACCTCGTTTTTTCATAGCAAAAATTCCCTTATTTTTGTAATCATAGTTTTTTCTACCACGGTAGTTTCTTTTTTTCTAAAAAAGAAACCCCTTTTCATCTTATTAGACCCAAGACCAAATCTCCAACGACCTCTCCCCCCCTAAAAAAATCTATAACATAATTGTTAAAGAAAAAGTAAAGTCCAACCACCACAACCACAAAAACAAAAACCCCTATTATCAATTTTATCAAACTCTCTATTGTAAGTTGCATTATCTAAAGACTCCTTTTATCTGATCAACCAAGGAAACTCCTTTATCTTTCAAAACAAAAAGTGTTATCATAAGTATTACTAAAACTGCAAGTGCAATCAAAATCCAAGGTAAATACTCAGACACAATTCCCTTTTTCCGAGCTCGCGAGGAAAACGTGAGAACGAAGTGACCTCTCTTTTTCATAAACAATAAAAGATAATGCAAATTATAAAGTTAACTAAATCGCTTCGCCGAGCACAACACTAACTAAAACGAATAATGCTATCGTCGCAAGAAGAGAAGTTATGAAATAAAATATCACACCCGTTGAAAGATTACTTCCAGTCTTGAATGTTTTTTGTACCACATCCTCGCCAGAATCAATCACGACAAGCGTCCTAGTAAGAATAAAGATTATCTGAATCAAATAAATTCCAATTATTATCTGAAGAAAATATGGAGGTATCAAATCCGCAACCTGGAATATTCCTCCTGGACCAACAAGCCCAGACAAACTCCCAGGAACCCCTTCAGAATCTAGCTGGGACAAATCTAATTTTATAAGTATCGCAGTAATCATTGAGGCCAAACCCACAACAACACCCGAAAGAAGCGGTGCCAAGAAAGACATATTACTCTTCATATCTGAAACAATCTCTGCAAGCATATCTTTCAACCTCGAAGTTATCTTCCCAATATTCTTAACATATTCAGAAATACTCATCATACTGACAGCAGCAATCCTCGACCCCTTCTTAGAAGATTCAATCAAAATTTTCATACTAATCTGAATCAAATCCGAAGGATAATAAGCAATAGCCCCAGCCTTCTCATCGAAAATAGCCCTCTCAACACTCATCCCCAAATGTCTTATGTTATAATTAACCCTCCTAAAGAAATTCTCTGTCCTCAAACCTTTAGAAGAATCAGCTACCTCACCGAAAACAAGTTCAAGAGGAACTCCGTTTCCGATTCTATTGCCAACCTGGAATAAAGAATTATTAAACTCCATCTCCAATTGCTTCGTATGAGCCCTTTCAAAAATAATATTCTTGGTTCTCTCTTTTGCAGCTATTGAAAAAAACAAAGCTATTCCTAAAGGAATTAACATACTAAGAATCAAAGCTCCAACTCCAAAAGGACCATTTGTTCCAGCCGCACTATTGGTAAAACCAAACAACATCTCATCGCCAAAAAATCCAAGACCTAAATCTGCAAAAGAATAATCTTTCTGCAAACCAAGCATGCCAGGAATAGGTGTATAATTAAAAATTGGGGGCAAGAATCCTAAAATGAACAAAGGTAATACAATAAAGAACGACGTGAGATAAGCCCCTTTATTTTTATATTCCTTGTACAAAGGATTCCTTTCAATAAGAGAAGTCTCACCATATCCACCAGGCCTCAAGAACACAACCCTGTCTGTTAGATAAAAGACTGCAAAAGGGATAATCATATTGAAAAGAATCAACACATGCCACCAAGTCAAAATTCCACCAAGCATCGCGGTCGCAAGAGGAAGCAAAGCAAGACCGAGCGTAGGCAAGACAACCCCTAACATGTAAACATTAGTCAAAGGACCCTTGACCTCGTGAGTAAATTTCAACATCTTTTCATAAACTCCATCAAGAACAACCCTCAGTGATTTCTCAAGCGTCAGAATTCTTCGTGCATCGTCTGGCTCAAAAAGACTACTCTCAATAAGATGGAACGCTTCGATAAACTCTACAGAATAATCTCTCCAACCTTCAAGATAATTATCCAAACTCGCCTTAATCGTAGAGAACTTTCCCACCTGAACATTATAAAAAACTTTCTTCAAATCCAAAGCCAGAGGATACTGCAAATTCTCTGATGCAAAAGCAATCGCCCTCTCCAAATTAGGCGTATGCCTCATATAAACAACGACATAAAGAATCGCGGGAACCATCTGCGACGAAGCCTTCAATCGCCATTGTAAAGCCAATCTCTTAGGATACCCTTTCATAAAATAAAACAAGAACGAAGAAACCATTACCATAAGAAAGAAAAACAAAAATGGAAATGCAAGGATACTTCCCCTTATGAAAGCCACAGCGGAAGAAATCAAAACCCCTGCAAAAAACACTATTAAAAAACTCATAACACTCAAGGTCAAAGGTTGCCACGGCTCAAGATCAAGATGCGCGACATCAAGATGTTTCTTAATCTCAGCAGAATCCTTTTCAGAAACATTCAACTTAACAAGACTACCAATACTCTTACACCACCGCTCGTATCTAGAAATTGAAGGAGACATCTCCTGCCTAAAATTCACATACTCTTTACTATAATCCACACCCTTTTTACCAAAACCAGACATACGACTCTCTATCCTGCTTCCATATTTTCTAAGAATCTCATCAACATCTTT
>JAHJRM010000030.1 GCA_018830905.1 Nanobdellota archaeon | reverse complement strand
CTCTCACTCCACTTCGTTCCGTTCGGGGCGTATAACAAGGATTATGAGGAAAATTGCTCGGCTCGCAATTTTCTCAAATTTCTTCCGCTTCACTCCAGAAACTTCTCATAATCGCGATGTTAAACTTTTTAACTACATATTTACTATCTTCTCCATGAACCCTCATAAAAAAATCTCCCAGCTAAACCAACTTCGTCGATTGGCTAAAAAACCAAAAGAACTTCGCCTCGCGGCGGAATCCTGGCGCTCGGCGTTTCAAATTTTGATTGCAACAATCCTCTCGGCAAGAACGAGAGATGAAACAACAATTCCCATCGCTGAAAAACTATTCAAGAAATATCCTAACGCAAAAAGCCTATCTAAAGCACCATTAAGTGCAATTCAAAAAATAATAAGGCCAGTAAATTTCTACAAAAACAAGTCTAAAAATATTTCAAACTGCGCAAAAGATATTGTAAAGAATTATAACTCAAAAGTTCCAGAAGACATAAATGAATTAATCAAACTTCCCGGCGTCGGAAGAAAGACTGCAAATGTCTTTCTTTCAGAAGTTGGATACGACTCAATAGGTGTAGACACTCATGTTTCACACATCTCACAGAAAATCGGTTGGACGAAAAACAAAAACCCTAAGAAAATCGAAGAAGACTTGAAGAAACTATTCCCTAAAAGATACTGGGCAAAAATAAATTTAACTCTTGTTCGATTCGGGAAGACACACACGAACAAAAAAGAAAAAGATGATTTAATTAATCAAGTTAAGAAAGTAAAGCAGTCCTGCAAAACCTAACCCTTAAATGAACAAAAGAATATTTAAGAAATCCTTGTATGATTTTACTAAATTAATTCTTAAAAATATGCGAGCGTAGCGAGCAAGTATCTTAGAAGAGGGTGACTTGTCAGGGAGAATACTTTCTCCATACGAATTGCGAGCCGAAGGCGAGTTGTGTGTTGGATTGGATGGCGGAGAAGAAATAATTACTGCTCGCAAAAGCTCGCGATTGTCTGGCTCGCAATTGGCTTTGCTCAATTGTTCGCTTAAGGAAAAGTTAAGTCTGTAAAATCATGAAGTATTAATTGTTACTTCTTTAGTTATTCACGAACCGTAGGAGAGCCAGCATGTTACAAAATATTTATATTTCCAATCATTTCCCGAGCGCTTTTCTGATTTGATGCTTTGGTTGACTTTTCTTATTCTTAGTCAGATGCTTAGCATCTTTAGCAGCTGATTTGGCCTGTTCCATTCCAGATTCAACAACTGCAGACTTTTTCTCACTAGCTTCCTTCTTTTTCTCTTCTTTATCTTGAGAGTCAGAAGCTGGTTTCTTTGCATGATCTTGAGCCCTCTCTAGAAGAGTCTTCTTCTTAGAAACACCTTCAAGACCCTTTTGAGATCTCCTCTCAAGTCTCTGCTTTTTGAATTTAAGTTTCTCCGAAGGAGAAAGCAACTCAACCCTCACAATATCTCCTTCCTTAATCGCCCTAACACTAACTCTCGAAGGGGGATTCTTTATACCCCTTGTCCAAATAAATTCATTAAGATGAATGCCTAATTTGATTTTATTCAAGTCCCTATCATAAACTTTCATGTGTCTAGCTAAAAATTCCTTAACCGCCTTAACTGCTTTGTTAGTTTTCTTATACCTAACAGTTCTCATCCATTTTCTTCTTAATGGAATCGTGTACTCTCTCTCAAGAGTCGGAACCTTCTCTTTAGAATCCTTCTTAGTTTTAGCAACCTCTTTCTTAACCGTGCTAGCCAGGCTCTCTTCAACAGTCTTTTTAACTTCGTCAAGCTTCTTCTTTGTCTCTTTCTCTTCAACTTTTTTTACTTCTGGAACAGCGCTCTCTACCTGTTTCTCTTCTTTCTCAACGCTAATTTGATTTTTTTCTTCCATTTTTAAGTTTTTTCTACCAGAGTAGTTTCTTTTTTTCTAAAAAAGAAACCCTATCCTAGATGCGATTTCTTCTGTTTCCTTGGTTTAATATGAAGTTTAGTTCTCCTCCAAGACCTTCTGTGTCTTGTAATCGCAGAAGGATGCACTCTTTTGCCCTTACCAAATTTCTTAAGAACAGCCCAAACAGGAGCCCATTTTGTCAATCGCCCTTTCTTAACAAGCTTAGTTTTCTTCGCAGCGTTTTTTATTCCCATTACTCCTGACCTCCGATTCCTTCTAAGAATGCTTTCCCTTTTTCTGTAAGTTGTCTTCCAGGTCTCTTTCCTTTAACGCCTTTAACGCCCTTAGTAATTTCAGTAAGGCCTGCAGCATCGGACTGTTGAAGTATAGTTCTAATAATCTTTCCACCTGCCTTCACAAATTTCTCTGGCTTTGAACCTCTATCTTTCTTACTTCCATATCTAGTTTTAAGTCTGTTAACGCCCACAACTTCTTTTCTATAAATCTGTCTAAGAATACTTGCTGCTCTCTTGAACCAGAAATCCAAATCCTCAATAGGTCTAGCTTTAGATGGACTCGACTTAACAAAATCAATCCACTCTGGCTTCTTGAATTCCTCAACGTCCTTAAGAGCTTCAGCTAACTTAATGTTATACTCTCCAGCATCAATCTCATAAACAGGATTGCTTGTATTTTTCTTCATATTATTCGGACACGCCTCGCGGCGTTAGACAGCTACGCTGTTAATCCAAAACAAGGCAGAGAATTTACTTTATAAAACTTTTTATCTCCATGGTTTCACAACAATT
>JAHJRM010000002.1 GCA_018830905.1 Nanobdellota archaeon | reverse complement strand
TCGAAAATATACAAAAGGAGTTAAAGAGCAAGGGAACATCACTAAAGAAGATTCAGATGACATTCGGAAAAAAATAAGGAATAGAGTTTTCAGGAGTCAGGCTCACCTTAAAGATCACATTGGAGGATTGAAAAAATGAAAACACTTCGAAAAAGAAGAAAAGAATATAGAACAGATTATGCAAAGAGATTGAAGTTGCTTAAGAGCGACAGGCCTAGAATTACATTTAGAAAAACTAATAGGTATATTATTTCCCAGTACATTACGAGCAAAGAGGCTCAGGACACAGTTCATGAAAGTGTTAGTTCCAAGATGCTTATGAATTATGGTTGGCCAGATAAAATGAAAGGCAGTTTGAAATCTGTTCCAGCCTCATATCTTACGGGATTGCTGATTGGAAAAGTTATCTCAGAGAAAAAGGGCGCTTCGCCAGTGTGTGATATAGGTATGATAAAGAAGATTCAGAAAAATAAATTCTTTGCTTTTCTTAAAGGGTTAAAAGAGGCTGGTGTTGAGGTCTCATGTGACGAGAAACTTTTCCCTGAAGAAGATAGGATAAAAGGAAAAAATCTTAAGACTGATAGTTCAAAAATTGTAGAGGAGGTTAAATCAAAGATACAAAATGGCTGAAGAAGAAAAGTTTGAAAATGTTAAAAAGACTGCCGAGGCTCATGGGACTACCTCTGAGGTTGCTTCAGAAGAAAAAGCAAAAGACGCTGAGATAGTTTCTAAGGAACTTATAGAGAAAGCTTCAGAGAAAAAAGATGAAGGAGAAAAGAAGTTTGTTCGAAGAGATAATTCTGGTAGGGGAAGAGGGAGAGTTGACCCTGAAGTTCTTAGAGCAGAGACTCTTGCAGCGTGGGAGCCTTTGACAAAATTAGGTACTGAAGTTAGAAATAAAGCGGTGAAAAATCTTGATGAAATTCTCGACTCTGGAAGGAAAATTCTTGAAGAAGAAATTGTGGACACTTTGATGAATGCACAAACGGATCTTATTTTGATTGGTCAGGCTAAAGGTAAATTTGGTGGCGGAAAGAGAAGAGCGTGGAGACAGACTCAGAGAAAGACTAAAGAGGGTAATGTGGCAATGTTCTCAACAATGGCTGTTATTGGAGATGAAAATGGTCACGTTGGTATAGGTGTTGGTCGTGCTAAGGAAACTCTTCCTGCAAGAGATAAGGCAACTAGAAAAGCTAAACTTAACGTAATCAGAATAAATCGGGCTTGTTCTGATTTTGATTGTGCTTGTGATTTGCCCCACACAGTTCCATTCAAAGTCACAGGTAAGGAAGGAAGTTGTATTGTCACATTGATTCCAGCACCACAGGGAACAGGTCTTGTAGCAGCAAGCGAATTAAAGAAGGTTTTAAAGCTTGCCGGAATAAGTGATGTTTATACTAAAACTTTTGGCAAGCAAAGAACGACATTTAACCTCGTTAAGGCTTGCTTTGAAGCTCTAAAGAAAACAAACAAAAACTAGAATGGCTGAAAAAAAATTTATTTGCATTGTAAGGATTCGTGGACAGGTTGGACTTAGAAAGGATTTTGAGGAAACGTTTGAAAGGCTTAGAACCAAAAGAAAATATGCATGTAATGTTCTTCCTGCAACAAAAGAGAACCTTGGAATGATAAAAAAGGTTAGGAACTTTATCGCATTCGGACCTCTAAAGAATGATGTTTTAGAAAAACTTATTGAGAAGAGGGGACAACCGATAGATAAGGGGAAGAAAATTGATGCTAAGAAGGCTACTGAAGAGTTTCTTAAGGGAACTAAATTGGAGGAGCTTAATCTTAAGCCATTTTTTAGATTGCATCCTGCGAGAGGGGGAATTAAGACTAAGTTCGGTTATCCCAAGGGTGTTCTTGGAGACAACAAGGAAGACATAAATAAACTCGTGGAGAGGATGTTATAATGGCGCTAGGAAAATCCAAGAAGAGAAAGAAGAACACGAGAATGGCTGGAAGTTCAACTAATGGTGGCGGAGCTAGAAAGAAGCGGAAGAAATCTGGGCATCATGGAGGAGGAGGAATGTCTGGTTCTGGTAAGAGGAGTGGCCAGAAGATAACTCTTATTACAAAACTTTATGGAGGAAATTATTTTGGTAAGCAGGGAATTACTAGTAAGGGTACTGCAAAAGACAAGGACAAGGTTGTTAATTTGAAAGATATTGAAACTAATCTTAACAAATATGGTAAGGAGGCTGGAGGTTCTTGGACTATTGGGCTTAGCGACCACAAAATCCTATGTGGCCCAAAGGATTATGTTGTTAAGAACAAGATGGTTATTACTGCAAGAGAGGCTTCTGCGAAGGCAATTGAACAGATTAAAAAAGTGGGTGGAGAGATTGTGCTTCCCAAGAAAAGTAAAAAACCCAAGAAATAAAAGGCGGTTTTAATTCATAGAAAATAGAATGATAAATCTAAGAAACATATTCAGCTTTATTCCGGAGATAAAAAAACCAGATGAGAAGAAACTCGCGTTCAACGAGAAGGTCAAGTGGACGCTCATAGTTCTTTTTTCTTTCTTCGTTCTTTCCAATATTCCTCTTTTTGGTCTTACTGAAAATGCGTTGGCAAATTTCGAGTTTCTTTCTGTCGTGCTTGCCGCAGAATTTGGAAGCATAATCTCGTTGGGTATTGGTCCGATAGTTATGGCATCCATTATTCTCCAGCTTCTTACGGGTTCGGGAATAATCAACATAGATACGACTACTCATGAAGGTAAAAGATTCTTCCAGGGTATCCAGAAGTTACTTGTTTTCTTCTTCATAGTTTTTGAAGCTCTTGTTTATGTCCTTATGGGAGGGTTGCAGGCGGCTGTGGGTTTCACACCACTTCTTATTTTCCAGTTGATTCTGGGAGGAGTTGTTATATTCTATATGGATGAGCTGACGACAAAGTGGGGTTTCGGTTCTGGTGTTAGTCTCTTCATTGCAGCAGGGGTTAGCAGACAGTTGTTCACAGCAGCATTCCAATTCGTAGACCAGCAGGGAAGGAACTGTCTTTTTGACTTTAAGAATATTCCTTGTACTGGAAGGGTGTTCGTTTTGATACAATCTGTGATTAATCAGTTCCCTATTGAATTGTTATCTGCAGGGGCAGCAATTTTAGTTACGCTTTTAATATTCTTTGTTGTAGTTTGGGCACAGTCGCTAAAAGTCGAAATTCCATTATCATTTGGAAGAATTAGGGGATATGGTATTAAGTGGCCTTTGGCATTCTTCTACGCCTCTGTTATCCCTGTTATTCTAACTGCAGCTCTTGTCGCGAACATTCAATTATTTGGTGGAATTATCAGTAATGCTGCAGCTCCTTGTATTAATGGGCTTGCAGAACAATGTGTGGGTAGGGCTAGTATAGCATCTTATTTTACATTCTTGGGAACGTTTGTTGAGGGACAACCCGTTGCAGGTCTCGCATACTGGATAGGTACCACAAATCTTTTGGAACTTGTTATTAGGGGGGGATTGCTTCCAATCCACCTACTACAGGGACTGATACATATATTATTCTTCATGTTCTTCTCGACGATCTTTGCTGTATTCTGGGTTAAATCATCAGGCATGGGGGCTCGTGATCAGGCACGTAAGATTATGTCTTCTGGTTTGCAAATCTCTGGTTTTAGACAGGACGAAAGGATTTTAGAGAGTGTTCTTGAAAGATACGTTATGCCTCTTACGGTAATGGGTGGACTAGCGATAGGATTCCTCGGGGCAATTGCAAACATGGTTGGAGCCCTCGTCTCAGGTACGGCTATTCTTCTGGTGATTATGATTATGTTCCAATTCTATCAGAATATTGCACAGCAACACGAAGTAGACATGCATCCTGCAATGAGAAAGTTCATGAAATAAATTAAGTTTAAAAACTAATTTTCTATTAGATTATAATGGATGACGAAGGAAAGGGGAGTTTCAAGGGAATATTTATTGTGATGGCAATCTCATTCTTGATTGCTTCTTTTTGGAATAGTGTTTCTTGGATGAGAGAACTTGCTCATAGCATTTTGGATCCCACTCTTGGAAATCTTCTTGGTTGGAATCTGACTGGGGGAATGATTCTTATTATTTTCGCTATGGCACTCATTACATCTCTAACTCAAAAATATGGAACAGACCAAGAAACAATAAAAGAGATGAAAAAAGAACAAAAGGCCCTCCAAGAAGAAATGAAATTGGTTAAAGAGCATCCTGAGAAATTAATGGAGTTGCAAAAGAAGCAGTTTGCGATTATTCCGAAGATGATGAAGCTTAGCATGAGGCCAGTTGTTTACACAGCAATACCATTCATCCTTCTGTTTAGATGGTTCATGGATTTTTTTAATGCGGCAGGTAGTCCAGAGTTCTTTGGACTTAGCTGGTTTTGGTTTTATTTGATTGGTTCAATATTATTTAGCATTGTACTTAGAAAAACTTTAAAAGTTGTTTAAATGGAAAACGAAAATCAACAGGAAATTTTACAGAAGTTAGGTTTTTATGAGCATCAGCTGAATCAGTTGAGGCAACAATTTCAAGCAGTTGAGGAGGGTGTTGTTGAACTTAATTCTTTGAGTATAGGTCTTGGAGAAATTGATGTTTCGGAAGGGGAAGAGATTCTTGCACCAATTGGAAGAGGGGTTTTTGTTAAGGCTAAAATTACTTCAAAAGAGCTCATAGTGGATGTGGGGAATAGGACTCTTGTGAAAAAGGACATTCCTGAGACTAAAAAGATTATTGAAGAACAGATTTCTAAGTTAGAGAATTTGAAAAAAGATTTAGAGAATAATATGGAAGGTATTCAGGAAGAAGTGACTAATTTTTTGAAAGACATACCTGCTCCAAAAGAATAATTACCTGCACTTTTTCAAGAATTCTTCGTAAGTCATTATACCCATCTCGGTTACTACTCCTGAAATATAATTTTTGGGAATCATCTCGAATGCAAGATTCTTTATTTTGACATTCTTAGGTGCTTTGTCCCAAACTTCTTTTGCAGGCCTCTGCTCCATAGGGGGATTTTCATTAGTATACTTCCAAGAGTCCGTGAAAACATACACTGGAATCTTATTTAGGTGCGCTAGTTTTGAAATCATATAACTTCCGACCTTATTTATTGCACCTTCTTTAGTCAATGCATCTGCGCCAATGAACATCTTGTTCGCATAGATGTCATCATTTTTGTCTTCCTTCTCAAATGCTATTGCTGCGCCAGAATCAACAAACATAGTTACATCAATCCCTGCCTTACTGAGATTTGTTGCGGTTATTCTTCCCTGGTATAGGGGCCTAGTTTCTGTGTTGTATACCCTAAACTTTCTTCCATTTTTCTTTGCATGAATTAACGCGTTGGAGACTGTTGAAGAATGGCAGTGGGTAAAGATCCTGTCTTTGTTCTTAATTAATTTAAGTGCATGTTGATTTATTTTCTCCTTAGATAAATCGAAGTGTTCTAGAATTTCCTCTTTGGTTTTGGTCTCTGCAAGGTCTAATGCTCTCTGCATCATCGGCTCTGTTGGCCTTGATTTTAATAAAATCTTTTTTGATTTTTTTGAAGGATTCAGAAAGTAAGCTTCAATAGCAAATCGGGCTACGTTCGTTGCTCCCTGAATCTTTATTGTTTTTATATCTTCGACAATTTTTTTGAAACGATTCGAATTATTCTTAGTCCCTCTTTTATTTGTATCCATAAAACAGAGTAACAAATGATAATATAAAAAACATTCGCTGCAGAACTTTATTACGAAGATTTAAAAATTACTCTTTTTTATTCCTTTTATGTTAGAGAGTCTTGTTAATCCAAAAAGAGTTGAGAAAGGTCCTTGGAAGATGTTCTTTATAGGACTTATTTATTCTTCGCTTTCACTGTTATTAGTAAACTGGTTTTTTTCAGGGGATAGTGTTCTGTCGCAATACTCTGGAATGATTGTAGTTACATTTTCAGTCATGTTCTCACTTCCATTTGTTTATTACATGTTTAAACAGGAAGAAATTGAAGACGAAAGTATTACTGGATTCTTCGCAGTCTGGAGAATTCATAAGGATGCCGTTTATGCCTTTATGTGGCTGTTCCTTGGATTTATCGTCGCATTTTCATTCTGGTTCATTGTTCTCCAGAATCCAGATCTTTTCAATGCACAGATTGAGACATATTGTAAAATCAATAGTCCAGGTAACATGCAATGGTGTTTAGATAAATACGATTTCGCACGATATGCTGATTCGGGAACAACAGGTGCAGTTACAAAAGAAATTAGATTGTTTTCAATCATAGAGAATAATGTTTATGTTATGATATTTACTTTGCTGTTGTCGTTGATTTTTGGTGCGGGAGCTATTTTTGTCCTTGCTTGGAATGCGAGTGTAATCGCTGCAGCCATATCCCTTTTTGCCCAGTATTCAATAAAAGATATCCCTCTAGGAGTTGCGAGATATATGATTCATGGCTCACCTGAAATTGCCGCGTATTTCATGACTGCTTTGGCAGGAGGAATGTTTGGAATAAACGTTCTCAAAAATGGGTTTAGGGGAGACAAATTTCTGCATAGTCTTGAAGACACGATTATCCTACTGTTTTTGGCCCTTGTAATTTTATTGTTTGCTGCAGCCATAGAAGTTTATCTTACGCCATTGTTTTTCTGATGAACCTTAGTTCTATAAGATTTAAAAACAAAAAAGGAGGTATACTGTTATGGTGAGTTTGCTTTGGGGGTCAATGATTCTTGGATTTCTTCTAACATTTTTTACAATGCCCTTTTGGATAAGGAAGGTTAGGCAGGCTGGGTTGGTTTGGGAAGACATGAACAAATATGAACGGCCAAAAAATATTGCGGGCTCTGGAGGAATTGTGGTCGTTCTTGCTTTTGTTATTGGTGTTTTGTACTATGTGGCAGTTAGAACCTTTGTTATGAATGACGCGGATGGCATGACAATTCAGATTTTTGCTCTTCTAAGTGTTGTTCTAATCTTGACAATCGTGGGAATTATAGATGATCTTCTTGGTTGGAAAAGTAAAGGGCTCTCTATTAGATCTAGGCTCATTCTAGCATTTATCGCATCAATTCCATTAGTAGTCATTAATGCAGGGAGTTCCGTTATGAATTTTCCTTTCTTTGGAGAAGTGAATCTTGGGCTACTGTATCCTTTGATACTGGTTCCTTTGGGGGTTGCAGGAGCTACAACAACATACAATTTTTTAGCGGGCTTCAATGGACTTGAGGCAGGTCAAGGAATCATAATCCTAAGCTTTCTTTCTTTTGTTTCTTATACAGTAGGCATTCCATGGTTATCGGTTATCGGACTCACAATGGTTGCTTCAATTCTTGGATTCTGGTTCTATAATAAGAATCCTGCGAGAGTTTTCCCAGGGGATTCACTTACGTGGAGCATTGGAGCTTTAATCGCGTGTATGGCTATCTTAGGAAACTTTGAGAAGATAGCACTTTTTGTATTCATTCCATACGTCATGGAAACAGGGCTTAAACTTAGAGGTAAGCTTGAGAAACAGTCATTCGGTTTACCGAATGAAGACGGGAGCCTTGATCTACCTTATGAAAAGATTTATGGACTGGAGCATCTTGCAATAGCCGTTCTCAAGAAAACTAAGCCAAGCAAGAAGGTTTATGAGAATGATGTAGTGTGGCTTATTCACGGGTTCCAGATCCTTTTTGTTATCTTAGCATATTTTATTTTTATGTAAAAAATTCCAATCAACAAAGTTTTAAAACCAATTCTTCTTGTTTCTAATATGAGCGAAGAGACTATTGACATCAACTTTTCTAGGTTGAAAAAAATTGTAGGAAAGAATAATTGGGTTCTTTGGTTTTCGATATCAACTGTGTTCTTCCTCTTGGTATCTATATTAGTCCAGACTCAATTTGGTTCCGGTTTCTTTGGAAGATTTGCCCTGTTCCAGTTTTTCTTTCTATTACCCTCGATGCTCTGGGCTTTTTTAGCGTTTATGCTGGCACTCTCAACTGTTGCTGCATACTATGAAAGATATTCCTTAATGTTTATTCCGATTTTATTATGGCTCCTCCTTGCGACAGGTTTTGTGAGAACGCAAAACTTTTCTGGACTGAAAGATGTAAGCACTGGTGACTGGACTCTTGGACCTGACTTGGATCCGTTTTTATATTTAAGACATGTGACGGAGATTTCTCAAGGAACACTTCAAGACCCAGATATTATGCGGTCTGCCCCATTGGGAACAAAGAATTACGCATATGCAAGTATGATGCCCTGGGCCATCTTCTTTATTTACAAGGCCCTCTCATTGATTACAACCACCTCCATTACATACGCTGCAATCATAGCACCAGTTATTTTTTCAGTTCTGGCCACAATCTTCTTTTTCCTTTTTGTAAGAACTTTGTTCACATTTAAATTTTCAGAGAAGAAAGCCACGCTGGCTTCAATTATCGCAACGGTTTTTTATATTTTCAATAGTTCTATGCTTCACAGAACTACAGGAGGAATTCCTGAAATTGAAAGTCTCGGAATGGTTTGGTTCTGGTTAGCATTTTTATTCTTCATATTAGCATGGAAACAGGAAAGCATTCGAAGAAGAATTTCATACGGGGCTCTTGCAGGATTGTTCACTGGAGCTATGTCTTTCACCTGGGGTGGATTCAGATATATTTACATGACTTTTGCCCTAGCTGCATTTTTAGCATTTTTATTCCAAGCAGAGAGAAGAAGGAATATGATAATCTTTTGTTCTTGGGGAAGTGTTGCTCTTTTTATAGAATTGATAAAAACAAAGAGTTTGTACACAATAGTGTCGAGCATTAGTAATACTGGTTTAGCATTGGGAGTTCTATTCATCATGTTTGTAGATTGGGTGATTAACAAACAGAAAATAAAAGATATTTTGAAAATAGAAAGGAGGTTTGGGCTTTCAAGAAGCATACGCTCAATAATCGTTGCATTAGTACTAGGATTTATTGGAATGCTCATATTAAAACCTGATTTTGTCCTTGGGATTTTTTCGCAAGTAATCAACAGCCTCTTAAGTCCTTTTGGGGGAGGACGAATTGGACTGACTGTTGCAGAGAATAGAGCTCCTTATTTTGCAGAAGTATTCCAAAGCTTCGGATATCTCTTCTGGGCTTTCTTCCTTGGAACAATAATTATGTTTTATGAAGCAACAAAAAATTTCAGCAAGAAAATAAAACTCAGATTCAACTTGCTATTCATAATTTTCATTGTTACTTTCATGTTTAGTCGAATTTCTGAAAGTAGTTTGCTGAATGGAAACAATGCTCTATCAAAGTTGCTTTACTTCGGTGGTCTGATTTCTTTTGGGCTTACAGTTCTTTACACTTATGTTAAAGCTTACAAAGACCACGATGAAAAAACAATTTCAGATTTCAGGAATATTAAATTTTCATATCTTCTAATTTTGTCATTTTCATTCTTAGCAATCGTTTCCATGAGGGGTGCGGTTAGATTGTTTTTCATTATAGCTCCGTTGATTATTATCGTTTCATCATACTTCTTAGTCAGATTTTCAGAGTACACCGTGAATGCGAAGAGTTCTACGTCTAAGCTGTTTTTAGGAGTCTCCTTCATAATTGCTCTCTTGTTAATTACAGGAACTTTTGCCTCGCAGGCAATAATGACAGTACAAGAAGCCAAAGCGACGGTCCCTTCAATTTACGCACAGCAGTGGCAGAAAGCTATGGGTTGGGTAAGAGATAATACTCCCGTAGAATCTATCTTTGTGCATTGGTGGGATTATGGATACTGGGTTCAGACTTTGGGAGAAAGGCCGACTCTTACCGACGGAGGGCACCCTAGTTTTGCGTTCACTTACGAAAGCGCCAGATATATCCTAACAACTTCTCAGCCGGAGACTGCGTTGAGCATGATGAAGAGCCTTAACATCTCATACTTACTTATAGATTCAACGGATGCTGGGAAATATCCTGCGTATAGCAAGATTGGAAGTAATGAAGATTGGGATAGATTCAGCTCAATACCAATGATGACTATGGATAGTAGTCAAACTTTTGAAACTGAAGGGAAGAAAACAACCGTTTATGGAGGAGTGTCTGGAGTAGATGATGACCTCATTTACAATTCCGAAGACGGAGAGATATTCCTTCCAGGGGCAAGTTACAATGATGTGGGGGACCCTGATTATAAGGCCTTACTCATAGGCATGGTAATTGAATCTTCAAGGACAGAAACGGATTTATCCTTTGCACAACCCGATGCAATCTTTTACTATAATGGGATTCAGTCTAAAGTTCCAGTTAGATACATTTATTATAACGGAGAGATACTTGACTTCAAGTCTGGAATTGATTCCATAGCATATTTGTTCCCTTCAGTGTCTTTAAATCCTACAAGTGGTCTTCAGGTTGAAAACACTGGTGCTGCGATATATCTTTCTTCAAGAACCAAAGATACATTGTTTGCGCAACTTTATCTGATGAATGATCCTTTTGATAGGTATCCTACGATAAATCTGGTGCATCAAGAAGATGATATTCTTGTTCAGAGTCTTTCAGCACAAGGAGTAAACTCTGGAGAATTTGTTTACTACCAAGGATTCAGAGGTCCAATAAAGATATGGGATACAAGAAAGATTCCAAAAGAGATTCTTTCGAGACCAGAGTTTCTGGAAAGAGATAAGTATGGAGGAATTGGGCAAGGAGATATTCCATTTGCACCTTTTGATGACCTGGATTTTAAAGTCTAGTTTTTAGTTACATAATCTTTAAAATAGAAGATTTTCTAGCAAATGTATGAGAATTGCATTTGTTAATGATACTTTTCTGGAAGGTCGGGGAGTAGATACAGTTATTTATGAGGTTGCTAGACGCTTGGGGAAAAAGCATGAAGTTTTTGTAATAGCCTCGGAATCAGATTTCCCAGAAGATAACTTTAGAATCATAAAAATAAACGGAAGAAAATTGTTAACAGGGAGTAATATTAAAGATTCTTTTTCCTATATCCCTAATATCCTTAGGTTTAGGCGAGAAGTTCTAAGATTGCAAAAACATTATCGATTTGATATCATGAGTGTTCAACATTCTTCTTTGAATCCTGCATTTAGAGGGCTGCCCGCAATCGTTACTTGGAATGGGAATCCGTTGTCAGGAAATAAAATAAGAACTTTTTTCAATAAATTTGTTTTAAGAGGACTTAAAAGAAACAAAGTTTCTGTAACAATTTCAGAATTTCTTAAGAGAAATTTGGCAGAATCTATTCCCGCAGAAAAGATTAAAGTAATTTATCTTGGGGCGAGTGAAGAATTTAAACCAACTCACAAAGACGAAGAATATATGTTTTTTGTCGGAAGGCTTGAAGAACACAAAGGAATTCATGAGTTGGTCAAATTAAGCAAGGAATTGGATTTCCCGGTTTATATCGCAGGGTCTGGACCATTGGAGAATCAACTTAAAGATTACTCTGAAAAAATCGGTGCTGATAAAGTTGAATTTTTGGGAAGAATCTCTCGAGAGGACCTCGTGAAGCATTATCAAGAATGTTCATTTTTTGTTTCCGGCTCAAAATGGGAAGGCTTTGGATTAATTTTTGTTGAGGCAGCGATGTGTGCTAAACCTTCAGTAGGATATTCAAAAGGTTCAATACCTGAGGTAATCTCCAACGGAGAATCTGGATTTGTTGTTAATGATTACGTTGAATTCAAGCAGAAAACAGAAATGTTGATAAAGAATAAAAAATTGAGGATTTCCATGGGGAATAAAGCACTTAGCTTCAGCAAAAACTTCAATTGGGACAAAACAGTTGAAGAATATGAAAATTTGTTTTGGATGGTACAAAATGGTTAGGCACAAAAAAGCAAAAAGTCCGCTTGTTTCTGTGAACATTCCTACATTTAACTCTGAGAAAACGCTTGCCATGACTGTTGAGGCTGTGAAGAATCAGATTTACAAAAATGTAGAAATTCTAGTTGTTGATAGTTATAGCAAAGACAGGACTCTCGAGATTGCGAAGAAGCACGGATGCAGAGTGGTGATGTGTAAGGGAGGTCTTCTTGAAGCAAGAATAAGGGGGGCCGAAGAAAGTAAAGGAGAGTATGTGTTGTTCCTTGATTCTGACCAGATACTTGATTCTGAAACAATAGAGAATTGTGTTGAAGCTATGAAGGATAAGGATTGTCTATGGTTATATGAAAGAGCTTACAACAGGGATAAATGGTTACCATCGTTGTACGATGCTGATAGGATTCTTGTTCAGGAATATATGAAAGAGGGTAAAGATTTATCGGTTGTTCTCCCAAGATTTTTTAAAAGGGCTTTATTAATAAAAGTATTCAAGAATATTCCCAAAGATGCAATTCCCTTATGTAGTGCTCAGGACCATATTATAACCACTTATGAAATCAAGAAATTGACTGACAAGATAGGATTTGTTGGAGATAAAGAAAGGCCTGGTGTGCAACATATGGAACCAGACAATATTATTAAATTGATTAAGAAGCAGTATAGATGGGGGAAAGTCACAAGGGAATTTCATAAGACTGGATTTTACCCTAGATTGATAAGTATGAAGCATAAGTATAGAAAATTTGATGGAAGAAATTCCTCTTTGAGTGTAAAGAGCTTTATCCTTAGAAGTCTCCGAGGAGTTCCTTACTTCGCTGGATTTTGGTTTGGAAAAAATGGTGGAGAGGCTCAAAAGAAGTAAGAGTAAAAATTAAAAAGGAGTAAAATGAATATTTTTATATGTCAATGAGAAGAAAAAATGGATGAAATAATTAGAAGATTAAGAAGATTTAGCTTTGACAAGTTGTTTAGGATGGTAAGAACAGTACTAAGTAAAGAAAAGGGCATTCCAATAAGGGAAAGGCAAGAAACAATCGACAATTTCCATAGATTATTTTTTCAGGATAAATGTGACCGGTTTAAATGGTTCGGAGTAGATATCATAAAATATCCCACTGACTTAATAACCTATCAAGAAATAATCTATGAAACCAAGCCAGATCTAATAATTGAATGTGGGACCAATCAGGGAGGTAGTGCTTTATTTTTTGCTCATCTTTTTGATTTAATTGGCAAGGGAGAAATTGTTACAATAGACATCTATAACAAAAAGTGTCCGAAGCATAAAAGGATAAATTACCTAAACGGAAAATCTACCTCAAGAGAAATTCTGGAAAAAGTTAAAAGTTTTTTGGGGAATGGAAAGAGAGTTATGGTAATACTTGATTCTGACCATGATAAAAATAATGTGTTAAATGAATTGAAAGCGTATAATAATATGGTAAGTGAGGGGTGTTATCTGATTGTAGAGGATTCAAATATGAATGGGCATCCCGTTCATAAAAATTTTGGAGCGGGACCTATGGAAGCTATTGAGGAGTTTATGAAAAACAATAATGATTTTGAGATAGATAAAACTAGAGAAAGATTTTTATTGACTGCAAATCCACGAGGATTTCTGAAAAAGATAAGATCAAAGCATTAAACAATAAGAAAAAAGTCTTCCATTTTAGAGTTCACAACTTTTATAAACATCCCATCTATTTTTTAAAAATGAGCAAATCTTCATTAACAGTAGAACTCTTGCACCCTCCGCATCCAGAATCGATAGAAGATAGACTTGATGCTCCGCTTGGACTCTTGTATATTGCGGCAAATTTGCGAAAACATGGGCATGAGGTGCGAATAAACGATCTTTCAGGTATTCCTCAGAGTGAATGGGAAATCGGAATGGCAGATATTTATGGAACCACTATGTATGCCCCCACAATGGCGATCTCGGAACAAATTGCTCGTATGTGTAAGGAGATAAATCCTGCCTCCAAGATTGTTGCAGGAGGGGCGCATCCTACTGCGATTCCGGGAGAAATATCTTCTGCTTTTGATATTATTGGAGTTGGAGAAGGAGAAGAAATAATGGTGGACATAGCGAGAGACTATCCTGACAATAAGAGGGTGTATAGAAAGCCCCTTGAAGAAGATCTAGACATATATCCCAATCCTGCATATGATTTAATAGACCCCCTTAGTTATAAAAGAACTCTAGGGGGAGAATTGGCATTGACTACTTTAACTTCAAGAGGATGCCCCTATCAGTGCTCATTTTGTGGTTTAGCGGACCATCATAAAACCATTAAGAGGAGGTCTCCTGAAAACGTAGCAGAAGAAATAGAATTTCTTAAGGAAAGATATAGCATAACCAAATTCATTTTTCAGGATGATACCTTCACAATAAATAAAAAAAGATTGGGAAGCATGTTGGATTTAATTCGGCCGCTAGGAATTGGATTCAAGGCTCATGGAAGGTCTGGAAACGATACTGCAGGAGACTACCTCAGACTAAGGGATGCAGGATGTGAAACTATTGCGTGGGGAATTGAGAGTGGTTCTCAAAAGATGTTGGATTTAATGAATAAACAGACTACGGTTAGGAAAAATGAAGAAGTTATTCAATGGGCAAAAGATGCGGGATTGATTTCCCGTGCTTTCTTTGTACTCGGATTTCCTGGAGAAGACCCTCAAACTATAGAGGAAACCCAACGCTTTATAGAAAGAACCGACCCAGACCAATATTTTGTGAGTAATTTTGTTCCCTATCCCGGAACAGATGTTTGGAACAATCCGGAAAAATATGGGATAACAAGAATTCATACTGATTTTGAAAAATATTATCAAATAAATGGGAATGGATTTGGTTCTAGGAATATAGAGACTGAAAATCTTTCGGGGGACGAATTTGGAGAGATGGAAAGAGAATTTAGAAGTTGGATTAACCAAAGGCGGCAAAGAGGAAAATTGCAAGAATATGAAGGTAAACTTCCTGGGAGAAAGAGACTCTCCGAAGAGGTGGAGGAAATATGAAAGGTTATACAGGGAAAAAAGTTGCGATGATTATTCCAACCTACAACCAGATTAAACTTTTAGAAAAATGCATCAACTCCTTAAAAAAAACAACTTCTTACAAAAATTATAAAATTTATGTTGTGGACGATTCTGGAGAAGGGAAAATTGGAAAAGAGATAAAAAGAAAATTTAAGGATGTAGAAGTTGTGATAAATAAGAAAAATCTTGGATGTAGTAAAACAATGAATATCGGAATAAAAATCGCAAAAGAAAAGTATAATCCTGATTACTTCTTGATTTTGAACGATGACACAGAAGTTTTTCAGAGAGATTGGTTGAAAAATCTAGTTGCCTTGTCTGAAAAAGACAAAGACATAGGAATTATGGGATGCAAACTTGTTTATTCAGATAGGAGAATGCAAAATGCAGGGGGATTTTTGGAGAAATGGAACATCTCAAAATTATCAGAAATAGGAAAAGAAGACCTCCTTGATGTTGATCATATAATGGGTGCTTTCATGCTTATTAAAAAAGAAGTCATCAGAAAGATTGGGGGATTTGATGAAGATTTCTCTCCATACTTACTAGAAGATACTGATTACTGTTTAAGAGCGAAAGAAAAAGGATTCAAAATTAAGAGCTATGGGGGAGTAGAAGTTATTCACCAAGCTCACCAGTCATTGAAAAATTTAAAAGACCCAAAACTCTTCTTCAGATTCAAGAATGATATCCTATTCTCTTGGAGACATTTAAGTTTTTCAAATTTTATATTTAGAGTTTTTGTTTATCTCCCTTCCGTTGCATTATTCAAAAAGGTTAGTGATGAGTCGAGTCTTGAGATTAAGAACCTTCGGATTAGGGAGGAATTATTATCTAATTTGGGATATTTGTTTAAGGCATATCTCTTTGTTTTGTGGAAAAAAATCAAGAGTGAAGACAAGATAGAGGCGTGGTGTTCAAAATGAAAAGAATATGTATAATCTCAACAACTCCCGAATTTTTGGGGGGAGTTAGCCTATATACCCAGAACATAGTGAGTGTCCTTAAATTAAAAAATGCTTATGAGATATTTTGGGTTTATCAAGGAGAAAAGAATAGGGTATATGAAAAGAAAGGGGTCCATTTTGTGGAAATAAAGACAAAATGGAAATATCCTTTAAGTGAGATAGATTTCAACAATAAGGTTGGAAAGTTTTTAGAGCAAAATGATTTCGATATAATAAACAGTCACGCCATTTGGGGCTCTTGGATGAATGATTATAATAAGAAAAAGAACCAAAAAATTATTCATACATATCATGGTTCCACTTTCCATTTTTTCAAGAATCATCTAAAGGGGCCTGGATTTAAGAGAAAGATTTCTTCGGCATTTATGGTAATTTTTGGTTTAATTATAGAAAAGGCTCCTTGGAAAAAGGCAGATCAAGTAATATGTGTTTCAAACCACCTTGAGAAGGAGTTGGAGGATTTGTACGGAAAAAGAAAGGGAGTTACAGTTTTAAGAACGGGGGTAGACTTAAAAAAGTTCGAGCAAGAGGATAGAGTAAAAACAAGAAGGAAGCTCGGCTTGAAAGTAAACAACAAGTATGGACTCTATGTTGGACGGGGAGGGTTTTGGACAAAGGGTTTGGATAAAGTTATAAGTTTATCAAAAGATATTTATAGGCAGGATAATAATTTTAGACTCCTGGTCCTGGGGGCTGATAAAAATAAAGTGAGTCACCTGATTAAGGAAGATTTTGTTAAAGTTCTCCCTCCTATAGAAAGGGAAGATATGCCAGATTATTATAATTCATCAGATATTTTCTTTAGTATGTCTAGATGTGAGGGTGGAGCGCCAACAATGGTAACTTCTGAGGCCATGGCTTCAGGATGTCTTATTGTCACGGATAAAGAAGCAAATCAAGAAATTATAGAAGATGGGAAAAATGGAATAATTGTTAATAGGGATTATTCTAAAGAATCAAAAAGAATTTTGGACATCTTAAAAAACAAAAGAAAATTAGACCAAATTACAAGAGGCTCGTTGAAGAGTGTGAGGAGGTTAGGTCTTGAAATATGGGAAAAGAGATATTTAGAAATATTTAACTATGAGCGGGATAATTCTTCTTAAAAAGTCTACGAACTCTTTAGAAAAAATGGATTTGTAACAAAAATAAGACATAATTTGAGGTCCAGTCGATTTGTAATTTCATTGTACTTTGCATTGGGCATAAAAAGGAGGGGAATTGATATTATAATTTTATAGCGAATATTTCTTTCCTGAACAGGAATTGTGAATATTTTAAAACAAAGTGGCCAAAAATTGAAGTTGGGGGAGAAATAAAGTGTTCATTTAATAAATCTTGAAAAATATTGGTAGGGAACTAGATTTTTAATTATTCCTAAATCCTCCCTTCCAATCCCTTTAATTAAAAACAAAACTCCAAAATAGATTCCTGCACCAAGGATTATTTCCAGGATTTCAAAAAACAAATTCATATTCACAAAATGATTAAAAACCATGAGGAATAGGGCCATTATAAATGTTGCAAAAACAGGTTTTCTTAATCCAATTCCTTTTATACTTAAATTAAATTCATTTTTTGCACTTGTAATTAAAATTCCCATAAGGATTGATCTACTTATAACGGTGGAAACTCCTGCTCCAATTATTGCATATTCTTGACCAAAATTCAGGAGGTATGTTATTAAAATGTAATTTAAAACAATATTTATCATTAAAGAAATAAAAACAGATTTTGCCACGATCTTTGGTTTTTCTTTTGATTCAAAAATTATAGTATAAAGTGTTATTAATGGAGCAGTTACAATTAGTAAAGCCAAAAAATACAAAGTAGATGTTGCTAAGAGATATTCCTTTCCATAAATTACTAAGATTAAATGTTTTGCAATAAAGATTAGCCCAACTGTTGCAGGAATTGCTAAAATCATTAGAAATCTAAATGTTTTTTTGAAACCTCTTTCAAATCGTTTACCATGAATCTGGGTGAAGATAGGTAAGAAAACACCAGATAATGAAAGGAGGGAAGTGATAGTTAGAACCAGGCTTAATGCTATTCGATAGTATCCTAAATAACTTGATTCGACAAATTTACCAAGCATTAAAGTATCAATAGAACCGAAGAAGATTAGTGAAAAAGTAGTCAGTCCTGCAAAGCCTAAATAACGATTGACTCTTTTTTTATCAATAGTTTCTGTTTCTCCAACAATTAAATTTTTATTTTTCTTGTAAAGGATTAAGACTAATAAAAATAAGTGAATAAATCCAGATAGTGCTGCACCAAAAAATAGTCCTGCCACCCTAAACTCTTGAGAAAGTGCTAAAATTGCTAAAACAGAAAAAGAAATCTTAAAAATTTGATGTAATAACTCTAGAAAGGGCAGGGATTTTACATTTTTTGTTGCTATAAAGACTGATGAGATAAAACCTTTAAAAGATTCCACAAGAATAAATAAACAGGAGAAGATTAAAGGATAAAATAATAGGGGATTATCATAAATTTTATATGATATGAATTTCGAGGTGAGTAAAAGAATTAAAATTATAAGAACAACTAATCCCGCTTTCATCTTTAAAAGATATCTAAAATAACTTCTCGCTTTTGCATGATTATTTTTCCCTAAAGCTTCAGAAAAATACCTTAAAAAAGTTTCATTTAAGCCCATATTTGTAAAAGTAGAAAAAATTGTTACAAGGGACAATACAAGAGCATAAATTCCAAAAAGTTCTGGAAGAAGCAATCTTGCTATTAAAATTGTGAAAATTAACCCTCCAAATTTGAAAATTAGAGTGCAAGCAACAATATATTTTGAATTTTTTACTGCTATTTTTGAAAGATTCTGATTTTCAATTTCTTGTTCCATAATAAGAATGAAAAGCTATTTGTTTTTAAAACTAATGTGAGTCTCATTAAAAACATATTTTTAATCACAACAAATATTAAAAGGAAGAAAAAGTTCTCGAAATAGTGAAGATGGCTGAACATAATTCAAGATTCCAACCCTGGCTCAAGTTAGCAAGACATAAACAATTAGTGGAATATTTGGATGGAGAACCTATTTTTCCAATTGAAGTTGAAATATCCCCCTCAAGAGTATGTAATGCTCAATGTCCTGTTTGTTTTTATGGAAAAGAGGAAGAAAGGATTAGGGGACCTAAATATTTCCAAGAGAGTAGAATGGAAAAGTTAATTGAAGAATTTTCTGTTCTTGGAGTGAAATCTATTGATTGGTCTGGAGGGGGAGAACCTACTCTACATCCATCATTTCCACAATTTGCTGAATGGGCAAAACAAAATGAGATTAAACAGGGCTTATTTACTAATGCCTTAGAACCAATCCAATATGACCCTTCATTATTTGAGTGGATAAGGGTTACAAAAACAAACCATGATTTAAATGAAGAATCCTTGAGAACCTTGAGGCAATGCAGAACATTAGGCATATGTATAAATTATAGAGGCGACATTGACAATGAAAATGTTAGAGTTGCCCTTAAAATTGCTGAAACATTAGATGATTTAAAAAAAGATTCTAGTTATTCAACCTATGTACAAGTTAGACCTGCATTGAAGTTTAGGGGAGAGAAAGTGGATATTACTCCTCCAGATATAGAACACTCCCTTCTTCAACCAACACATTATAAATTTTCAGATTCAAGTTTGAGTAGGACTTATGGTGATTGCCAAGGGTATCATTTTATTCCTTGGATATGGCAAGACGGAGATGTAGACGTTTGTAGTCATCATAGAAAAAGACCAGAATTTAATTTGGGAAATTTATACAGGAAAGGAAAGGAAGGAAGATTTAAATATATAATGGAAAATGCTCCAAGTTCAGTTAAAGTAGTAGACGATTGTCAGGTTTGTTGTAAACCTCATGAAACTAATTCCATTATTCATCTAATGGAAAATTTACAAGATATTGATTTTCCTTAATAATTCTTTAAGAACATTCAGAAATTAAATTAAGAATTTTTCTTTTAATACTTTTATTTGCAGCAAGGATAACGTTCGGTCTTGTACCAGTTAATTTTCTCTCACCTAGGTCTCTTCCTTCAAAATCAACAGAGTATCCTCCAGCACCCTTATTTATCCAATATAATGGAATTAAATTACTGAGATTTTCGTTTATAGTCACATGAGCAACACCTTGAGATTCGTAAACTCCCTGAACTCCTAGTTGATTTTTCAGAAAACTACTAATATTTCCATAAGTTCTCCATAAATCAAATGCACCACCCTCATTCCTGTTTGCTAGCTTACTCCATACTCTCCCTGCAAGTTCGCCAGCTCCTTTTGGCGCACTTTTTCTATCAAAAGCTTGGAACCCATCAAAAATGATTACTCCTTCTTCAAGATTTGTTTGTGTAGAGGTACTAACTAAAGAACATTCATTATTCAATAATGTGGTGGAATATACTTCTCCATTTTCATGAATTTGAGTATACGCATTTTCAGGAGCAAAAGGTACTTTGGAGGGGTTTCCATCAATTATTGCAGAACACACAAAATCATTTATAGTAAGTTCATCAAGACTCTTTGTTGTTGGTTCTGTAAGTGCCAAACCAACCCCCCATCCCCCATCATTTCCTAATCTGTAAATCCCTTTTTGAAGGTCACTACCAAGGCCTGCTAGCTTTATTGTTCCATCAACAGGATCAGCATAAGCCCAAATTTTTTTATCCGAATCCTTCCCGAGTTGATAATATTTATTTTCATTTGGGTCCAAGATCAAATTTATTTGCTTCTTATAACAATCAGAAATTCCCTCAAACATTTCAACCGCTATTTTTTCTCCAATAGCATCAGGAGTGGCCGTATCTTTTCCTTTTAACATAGAATTTTCTTTAGTCACTCTATCTTTCCAAGGTAAACTCCCTACTTTTTCTGCCACAGCTATTCCTGCAACCATAAGATCCTTTGATATTGTATTAAACATAGCAAAGGCATTTCAAAAGGTTATATAAACTTTTTTCTTACCATACATTGGTGTGTTAATTTGTCTTATCTAAGTGGTAAATTTTTATATTTATTATGGTAGAATGTAAAGATTGTTTTTTGGAAAAGATAGAAAGAAATATGCTGAGGTTGGTTTTATTGATAGGTTTTTAACATATTTATTTTATCTGCCTTTAATGCCAAAAATTACTTATACAAAAGAAGAAACAAAAAAATTAGGTATTTATTGTGAAAAAAATAAAAAAGGATTTTTATACAAAATCTACTGACTAAGTAAGAATTCCTGTAGGTGTTATTTAATTTTTATTCGCTATATTCATCAACTCCAACCACTTATTCCCTTTTTCCAAATTTAAATCAGTTGCAATAGTCATTAAACCTAAAAGGGGGTTGAATGTGATTAATTTTTCCTTTCACTCCTCTTAGACTAGGAATCATTATTAAAATCCTTCTAGGCATTTTAAATTGGAGGAACAATCATGTTCTCATTAAACTCTTCTCGGGGTAATAAAGGAACAGAATCTTCTATTGGTTTTCCAAATCCTGCTTTAGGCATAATTTTTTCTCCGTGTTTTAATTCAACACTACATACAATTGGTCCCTCGTAATTTAGAACTTCTCTTATTTTATCCCTCATTTCTCTATGATTATTTATTTGTAAAGTAGGTGTTCCATAAGCTTCTGCTATTTTTAATAAGTCTGCATTTCCAAGACCTCCCTCAAAACAAGTAGCCTTATACCTAGACTCAAACAAACCATCTTGAAACCCTTTTATTATTCCATATTCATGGTTGTTTATTATGAATGTTTTAACAGGGAGACAATGCCTAACAATTGTCTCTAATTCATGTATTCCCATTTTTAATCCACCGTCTCCAACAATACAAGTTACAGGTCCTTTTCCAGAAGCTAATGAGGCCCCTATTGCTGCTTGTGGGGCATATCCCATAGGAGAGTGACCAAAAGCAGAAAAAAGTCGTTGACCTTCTTTTACTTTCCATCCTTGCATTGTCCAGGTTAAAGTTCCTCCAGTATCAGGGATAATTATGTCACCTTCTTTTGATTCATCCGAAAGTGCATCCATAAAAACATAAGGATTTACCTTATCTTCTTGATTAAAATATTCTGGTAAACAAATTGTATATTTTTCTTTCCATGTATTTATTCTCTCTTTCCATTCTGAAATATCTCTAGTTGGAAGATCTTTTTTTTCAATTGAATCTAGAAAATCATTTATATCATAAGGCAGAGCTACGTCAACCACCATCCCCTTTCCTTTGTAAAGCTCGCCCGTATCAACATCTAAAACTACCTTTTTTGCGCCTCTTGCAAATGTCTCTCGTTTTGCTCCGGTCTGTCGCGTATCTAATCTTGAGCCCAAACTTATCATCAAATCTGAATTTTGAACTGCAAAATTTCCTGCCCTCCCATGAGAAACCCCAAAACCTCCAACAAATAAAGGGTTGTTGTGAGGAAGTACATCCATCGCCCCCCAACTTGGAATAACAGGTATTTCTAATCTTTCAATTAGGTCCCTTGTTCTCTTTTGGGCCCTTCCGATTTTCACTCCTGCACCAAGAATAAGAACGGGTCTTTCTGCGCTTCTGATTAGATCAATTGTTTGATTAACCTTTTGGTCTAATAAATCATAATCTACTTCTTTTCTTGGAACATCATAGGGTCTTAGATCTTGTTCATCCATTTCTGCCATTTGTGTATTAAAAGGTAAATCTAATAAAACAGGGCCTGGCCTTCCGGATCTGGCAAGATAAATTGATTTTTCTAATTCATATCTTATTGTTTTTGGATCATCTACCCTAACGGCATATTTTGTTAGGGGTTCTACCATCCTAACAATATCTGTTTCTTGAAATCCGAGTTGTCTTGGACCTCCTTCCCAGGTAGATTCATTTGGATTGACTTGCCCAGTAATACATACGATTGGAATAGAATCAAAATATGCACAACCAACCCCATTTAGTAAGTTTATTGCTCCTGGACCACTTGTTGATAAAGCCACTCCTAAATTTTGAGTAATTCTAGAATATGCTTCTGCAGCAGTGGTCGCCCCCTGTTCTTGAGCAGTACAAATAAGTTCTAAATTTTTACTTGGGTCGAAAGCATCCATCATTGGAGCGATAACCCCCCCAGTAATCCCAAATGCATATTTTACCCCTTCTTCTTTGAAGTGATTTAAAATATATTCGGATGCTCTCATCTTTTTGGGATGAACAATCTAATTTAAAAAGATTTGTATAAAAAACAGCATATATTGATGTGACAGTAAAACTTATTAACTGATTCTGGGAGAAGACAATATGGATCTAGAAAATAAAAAAGTTTTAGTCACGGGAGGAAATAGTTATCTTGGAAAATTTTTAGTCCCTATGTTAGAAAAAAAAGGAGCCGAAATTTACATCCCTCGTTCTGAAGACTATGATTTAACCACAGAAGATGCTGTCGCAAGACTTTTT
>JAHJRM010000029.1 GCA_018830905.1 Nanobdellota archaeon | reverse complement strand
CACAATTCGTATGGGGGAAGTATCCCCTTGAGTTCACTTCGTTCCCTCTCGTCCGCCAAGATGTCGAACGAGACAAGTCACCCCCTTCTAAGTTAGACTCACTTTGTTCGTAATTTGTTGGCTTTGTTCAATTGTTCGCTTAGATAATAATTAGGGCAGTAAAATTAGTAAGTTAATTCTGTTTGTTGTTTATGGTTAATTGTGAGCAGAAAGGAAAGTTTCCCACCCGCCATGCCCAAATTAACTGGGTAAAATCATAACATTTTTTTATCTAATCTTAAGCTGTTTTTTGCTAGTCTTTTGTTTATTTGCGAGCGAAGCGAGTAAGTAGTTTAGAAGAGGTGACTTGTGTGGGAAGTCTCCATACGATTTGCGAGTGAAACGAGCGAGGTTTATTGAATACTTTTATAAATCTCTCTGACTTATTTTTTCTATGAATTTTAAGAATATTGTTATGGGAATTGCGATTATGATTCTCACGATTTCTGTGGTTGTTCAAGGAGTTTCTATATTTTATGATCAACCGGAGCAGGGTTATTTTTGTTCGGATGGAGTAAGGGTTCCTCTTTCTGAGAAGGGAGATATTGTTTGTCCTGAAATTTGTGTTGAGTTGTATGAGATTCAGAATGGAGGGTGTGTTTTGAATGAGTGCGGTTCGGGTTGTGGTCCTGATGGTGTTAGCACGTTTAGTAAATTGAGCCAGTGTGAGATTGCCCTTACAGGTAAGAATTGTTATGATGTTTACGATAATGTAATGGAGAGTTATTCTAGAAATGTTTTCATGATTTCTCTTCCAGTAGGAATTTTGATAATTGCTGCAGGGGCTTTGATATTTGGACTTGAGACTGTTGGTGCGGGTTTGATGGCTGGAGGGGTTGGTGTTATTCTATGGGGTGTTATGGGATTCTGGAGATTTGCTGATGAATGGCTCAAATTTATTCTTTCACTTGTAGGTCTAGTGGCCTTGATATGGTTGGCATATTATTTTAATAAGAGGTTTGAAAAGAAAGGTGGGAAGAAAAGAGCTGTGAGGAAGTTGAAAAAGAAGAGGAGGAAGTAAGATGTCTGGAGCGAGAAATCTTTCAGGGTTAATGGAGGAATCTTTTAAGCCATACCAGGTTGTTGGTGCGTACATTAGTCTTTGTAGGGATACTGGAAGAGTTCCTGTTGTTGAATTGTTTTAGAGATGGTGGGAATGTGGGATATCAAGATGTTTCTACTGGCGAGCCTGTTTCTGGAGAGGGTGCTTTAGAATTAATTTTTAAACAAGGTGAAAGTTTGGTTTAATTTTTTCTTAACTTTCCTCCACATTCCCCACCGCCACCCTTAGATAAGCTCGCTCCGCTCACATATTAAAATAATTTTAAACTTATCAGAATCAATTTTCGATCTAACCCATATAACTAACTTTCTGATCCACACCTGCTTTGACTGTTTGTAGGTATTTCTCTTCAATCTTTTTGTAAACTCTTGCTGATTCTGGTGAGACTGATGGTTTTACCTTTTTGAATGCCTCTTGGAAATCTGTTTTTGTTACAGTAATGTCTTCAGTTTTTTTCAATTTGTCAGAGATTGTTTTACGTAGGGCGTTCATTCCTGCTTCTATGACTAGCGATTGGAGGTCTGCTCCAACGAAATCTTCTGTTATCTTGGCTAGGTTTTTGAGATCTACATCTTTTTCAAGTGGGACTTTTTTTGTGTGAACTTGTAGGATTTTTAATCTGCTCTTTTCGTCAGGCACGTCTACGAGAACAAATCTATCAAATCTTCCTGGTCTGAGTACTGCGGGATCTATCATATCCGGCCTATTCGTTGCACCTATGACGACGATTTCTTTCATATCTTCAAGTCCGTCCATTTCTGCTAGAAGCTGGTTGATAACCTTTGTACCCTCTTGTGAACCCGAACTTTCGGATGCGAATCTTTTTCCTGCTATAGACTCAAATTCGTCGAAGAATATGATACAAGGGGATACCTGTCGTGCTCTCTCGAAAAGTTTTCTTATTGCTGCGTGTGAATCATTAACCCATTTGCTCAACATTGTTGGCCCCTTAACAGAGATGAAATTTATTTCCGATTCGTTAGCCACAGCTTTAGCGAGTAGAGTCTTACCTGTTCCTGGAGGACCATAAAGTAAGATTCCTTTTGGAGGCCTTATTCCTATTTTTGTGAATAGCTCAGGTCTTTTTATTGGCCATTCAATCATTTCTTTGAGTGAGTCTTTTGTTTTTTCCAATCCACCTACATCGTCCCAAGTTACGTTTGGTGTTTCAACGAAGAATTCTCTCATTGCAGATGGTCTTACAACTTTTAGGGCTTCCATAAAATCGCTGTGTTTTATGATAAGTTTCTCAAGCATTTCTTTTGGAATTTGTTCTTCTGCATCAAGATTCATTTGTGGAAGGAGTTTCCTTAGAACATTCATTGCAGATTCTTTTGCTAGTGATTCTAAATCTGCTCCAACGAATCCGTGTGTTGCGGATGCGATTTCATCTAGATTTACATCTTTTGTGAGAGGCATGCCTCTTGTATGAATTTTAAGAATTGAGAGTCTTCCCTCTTTTCTTGGAACTCCGACTTCTATTTCTCTGTCAAATCTTCCAGGTCTTCTAAGAGCAGGGTCGAGGGAATTAACTCTATTTGTTGCACCGATAACTATAACTTTGCCCCTTGATTTTAGGCCGTCCATCATTGTAAGGAGCTGTGAGACTACACGTCTTTCGACTTCACCCATAACTTCTTCTCTTTTTGGGGCTATTGCGTCAATTTCGTCTATGAAAATTATTGTTGGTGCGGTTTTCTCGGCCTCTTCGAAGATGTCTCTTATTTTCTTCTCAGATTCTCCGTAGAATTTTGACATTATTTCTGGCCCATTAAGTAGAATGAAGTTAGCTTCTGATTCGTTAGCCACAGCTTTAGCCAGAAGTGTTTTTCCAGTCCCTGGTGGTCCGTGGAGCAAAACCCCTTTTGGAGGTTCTATAGCCAGTTTCTGGAAAATTTCTGGATGCTTCATAGGAATCTCCACCATCTCTCTTATTTTTTTAATTTCATCGCCTAGTCCTCCGATGTCTTCGTAATTTATCTCGGGAATACTTTCTTCAGTTATTTCTACGGCTTTTGGATTTAGTGTAACTTCAGTGTTTTCTGTGATTATTACAGGATTGTTTGGATTTGTGCTTACTACAAGGAATTTGATTTGAGTGAAGCCCCCTCCGAGTTGTCCGAGTCCCATATTTCCTAACATGTCTCCAAGCATGTCGCCGAATTCGCTTCCGAACTCATCAGATAATAGGTCCTTTCTTCTTTGCACCCCTCCGAGAACGACTACGTCGCCTTTTACAACAGTTCTTCCAAGAAGTCCTCTCTTTAATCCTTCAGGTTCTGCCTGGACCATTATGTTTTTTTGGGTTGGTGCGATTATTACTTTTTTTGCTTCTTTTACATCTGTTTTGGTAATTGTTACAACTTCACCTATTCCTGTTTTTGCATTTCTTCGAATTATCCCGTCAATTCTGATTATGTCTTCGCCGACGTCTGCAGGGTAGGCTCTATCTGCTATCGCTATTGTCTCTCTATTTCCTTTGATCTTTACGACGTCTCCTCTTCGGATATCGAGCTCTCTCATGAGTTCGCTATCTATTCTAGCGATACCTTTGTAAGCATCATCTTGCTGCGCTTCAACTACTTTCAACTGTATTTCTTTTTTATTCGTCATCTTTGTTGTATAGTTTGTTTTTTTCTTTATCTGAATCGTAAACTTGTCTTGTGTGTAAAATAGGCTTTCCGTTTTTCATCATCCTGACTTCTCGGGCTTTTATAACCCTTTGGTTTGGTTTTCCAAAGTTTAAGCTTAGTCTTCCAAAATCTTCAAAACAGAGTTTTACCATGTTGCCCATTATTTTTTCTTGTTCTCTTATGAATAAAACAATCTCTTTAGGTATTGACACTGCGTAGCTATTTCCCACCAGTCTCATTTTTACTTGGAACTCCTTGTTTTTTAAATCTGCAAACTTCTGGTATTCTTGCTCGTCGTTTGGATGAACTATTTTTTCGTTGCATGGAGGGCATACTAGAGCTCTCAATATAAATCCATTTCTCTGGATTTGTGCTTTTTGCATTTCACTGTTGCATTTTCTGCAAAGTATTTTGTTGTCAAATATGTCTATCATGAGTATGAACCGTGTCTTGTCGTGGTATGACGATTTTGACACGGCAGGTTGAAAAGAGGTTGTGAGGATATACCTCTGGTATACACAGAGGATATATACTATTTAAATGTTATGATTTTCTGAAGATAAATCACTAGTTGTTG